>SHNJ01000007.1 GCA_004295055.1 Alphaproteobacteria bacterium
AATTTCATAAAAACCTCATAAGGCACTTTAGACCATGTCCATGCTTCCGCCGAGTGAATTTTATTTCCTAGTTTCAACTCCATATCCAGTAATGGAATCAAGTTTGGACTAAGAAAGTCATAGGGAGATTCGGCTTTAATTCGTTCTACATATTGAATGTAATGGCCAGTGTTTTTATCGGTAAAATTCTCTCCAATTTTAGGATGGTCGGGTTGACCTTGTATTAAAGAACACTCTTTGTATTGTCTTTCAATTTTAAGGATGTGGCCAAGTTTCACTTTTCGACCCCACTTCATTTCAATCCCAATTGTTCCATTATCTTCAATGATAATGTCTCCAATTGCATTGCCTTCTGCAAGTTCTGTATCCAGAATCTCTTTTATAATAGGACTTAATGATTCGGGTATGTTCATTATTTCTCTCGATTGTTCTGGTTTTTAAGTAACGATATTGGAGTACTATTTTTACGTGCTATCAAGACTTCAGGATATCTTGCTAGATAAAACTGTTTTCCTCCGCCGGCACCGTCGCTTACATGACTATTTTTCTCGCAAATAGCTGTTGGGATAAACATATCTTCTTTGACAACATATATACTAACTTGAGGTCTGTAGCCTTCTTTTTTGCTTTCAGCTGTTTGCACATGTTTAAAGTATCTCTCTGCGTCTCCATGGCTATGAAACAAAGTATCGATATCAGAAAAGAAAGGTGATGGTCCATGCTCGGTAGCATTGCCTAAAATAATAGTCCCTTTCGGCACGAATTCTAACCTATGATCGTCAATTTTACCATATGGCGGTTTTTCTTGAGCTTTTCTTGCTTTTTCTAGATCTGTTATCGCTTGGCTCCGCTCCCACGCGGCTCTGATTCTTGCCTCGTCTTGCAAGGCGGCGAGGTGTTTTTCTGCAAGGGCTATTCGCGCGCTCTGTTCGATTATTAATGCTTTTGTTTCTTCGGCTCTCGCTAATTCTTGCGCAGCGCGGCGTGTTTCGCCATTGGCGCGGATTCTGGCTTCGGATTCCAGCAATTCTTTATGGGTTTCCTGGGCTTGCTCTTTGGTCTTTTCAGCGCGCAGTTTTTCCTGTTGTAACTGGATCCGCTTCCCTTCAATGATTTGTTGGATCAATTTTTCTGGGTCAGGGCCATCTCCGCCGCCGTTCCCATTGCTTCCATCGCCGTTTCCGCCATTGCCCCCATCGCCATTCCCGCCGCCGCGCCTTGCTTGGGATTCCGCAGCCAATCTGGCTTTTTCTTTTTTGAAATCTTTGCTGCTTAATTCCTGGCTGGTGAAGCCATAGTTGTGCACACAGCCGCCGAAAACGCTATAATATACGTTCTCGTAATCCCCGCTTTCATGCGCTTGTTCCAAGGCGCGGCGCATTTCCGCCGGGGTGCGGAAATGGTCTATCAATGTATTCGGTCTTCGCACGATAATGGGCGGTTGCGTTTTTTCCGTTTCATAAGGCCGCATTTTCGGCAGTTTTTTAAAATCGGGAATATTGCCGGACATCACCATGGCTTGCGCCACCGGGGCCAGGGTGTAGACGGCTTCCAGCAACGCGAATTGTTTGGCGAACAATGGGATCCGGCGCAGGGTATTCACCAAATGGGTGGTGGAATCCCAATTTTTCGTTCTGTATGGCTTTACCTCTTCTTCGTTTTTAAGTTGCCATCTGCCCCATTCAAAAATGTTTACTTGGTCGTGCGCACAAATACTATTGCCGCTATAAGTCAAGCTTGCGCCAACGTTATCCAGGCATATGGCTGCCGCCGGGACATTGATTATGCCATTAACGGTATACTCGGCTTCTACAAGCGCTTGATAGGTCAGGGGTTCGACGCCGTCCAGTTTGCTTAGATCCACGCCGCCATGCGCGAGATATATTTGCTCGACCTTGGCGATGTTGGCGGTATCGTCACTGTCCAATTTGGGCCAGTCGGTGTCGGTTGTTTGCAATTCATTCCGCCAGTCGAATTTTTTTCGAGCTTCCGGCGGAAGATATATCGAATTGGTCGTATATTCCTTCATGATCCGGTCGGTTTCGGTGACCACCGTTCCGACCAGCGTGTCGTGCAGCGATTCGGTCAGTTCTACATAGATGCCGGTATTAAAAACGGGATCCTGCGGCAGGCCTAGGCTGATTCGTTGCTGCAGCATGTTCATAATGATAAGTTCTTGGAAAATTTGCCAAACTTCCTGTTCGCCGATAAGGGCATAGTTCAGAGCCGGAAAACTTAGCCGCGCTTTCCCAGAGCCTATGTTTTCGACCAGGCTGGCATCCAGCTGCAGTTCCAAATCGAATGCGTCGTAGTGAGTGACGAATTTCTTATCTTTGGTTTTTTGATACAAGAACTTTCTAAGCTCTGCCCCTATAAAGCGGCCTTTTTCCAGTCTTTGCGCCGTGGCGGCGGCCAGATCCACGCGATCTTTTTTGCGGGTGGTGCAACTGTTGGCTACAGATGCTCCCATTGCGGCGTAATAAGCGCGAACGGATTTTTGCGATTCATGTTTTGCTTGTTCTATTTTTTCCGCCGGCATATTTTTCTGCATATGCTTTACGATCAGTCTTAATACCGCAGGATCATCCATATGCACGGCCAAACCCAGCGGCGATATAGAACCCATAAAACAAGGAGCCAGTGGATCAGCGCCGCTATTTAGCGCTACACAAATCGTTCGGATGTCTTTTTCGTGGACTGCAATAAATAAGGCATTATTCAAACGTTGCCGGTATTCGGGCATATTTATCGCTTGATTTGGGTATAAGGCGTTTTCCTGGTACACCAATCCGAAAATATTGATTGTATCCTTGACCGGAATTTTTCCGTCAATGGCCCAGTCGACGGCAATTTCCGGCACTCCGGCTTTTACCGCCAGGCTTTGCGGCGTTTCTCCTTTGTAATCCACCACATTCATATCGGCTCGGTATTCGTACAGAATATCGACGCAAGCCTTGCTTTTTCCTTTTACCGCATACATAATTGGCGTACGGTCTTTATAGCACTTTGCGAAAACATTGGCGCCGTTTTTAATCAGATATTCGACCATATGCGGTTTGTTGCCGCGTGCGGCTTCCATCAATGGAGTGCATCCGCTATTGTCCTTGAACTCGATATCAAAGTCCATATCCAATAACTGCTGCATGCAATTCACAGATCCGTTATAAGCGGCCAAATGAATAGCGGATTTATTGTTCGGAGTTGTCGCGTGAATATTGGCTTTGGCGGCGGCAAGCGCCTGCAATACATCCAAATGATCGTTGGCGGCGGCTATCATAAAAGCTGTAGAGCCATATTTTGTGGAATATTCTAAATTTGTGTCCGCGTCTATAAGTCGGTTGACAATTTTCAAATGCCCTTTGCTGGCAGCCAGCATCAAGGCGGTCCAGCCATCCTTAAGTCTTAATTGCACGTTCGCCCTGGCTTTAAGGAAATTTTCGACAATTTCAGTTTGTCCGTTGTGGGCGGCATGCATCAGCGGCGTCCAGCCGGAATTTGTAACTGCGTTCACATTCGCTTTGCGGCGTAACAGCATATCGACGATTTCATGACGGCCATTTTCGGCAGCTCTATTTAATGCGGTAGATCCATATTGATCTTTGCTTTCTATATCGGTTCCATTTTCGATTAGCCTTTCCGCCAATCGGGTATCGCCGTGTTGTGCGGCAAGCACTAGCAGAGACGGAAGACTGGTTTCTGGTTTGCCAAGCGGCGCATCTTTTTCCAGCAACGCCTTAACGCAGGGCCATTCTCTTTCTGCTATCGCTATGTCCAACGCGGTCAAGCCGTTTTTGTTGATATGTTTTAAATTGGCGCCGCGTTGCAAAAGTTCCTGCACCATGGCGCTATGCCCGTAATATGCCGATAAGAGCAGGGGGGTGTCGTTGTCTGAATTGATGATTTCAAGATCGCTGTTGGATTGAATTAGTTCGGGCAAGATTTCCGCAATGCCATACATAGCAGCCGTCAAGACTGGCGAAGCATTATTATTGTCCTCCGGTTTTGTGCTGGCGCTATGTTTTATCAATATTTTCGCGCATGCCGGACTTTTTTGTTCCAGTGCGTAAATCAACAATGTCTGTCCTTTTGGGCCTATCCGCCGCTTCACAGCTTCGGGGTCAATAGCCAATAGCTTGGCTAGAGTGACGGCATTCTGCGATTCGACGGCGTGAAGAAATGGATTGATGGACAGTATTTTCGCGGGTTCCGGAGGCTTAGCCGCCACATTGTTTTGATTGGATGTGGCAGGGGCAGGCAAGTCATTTTGCGGATTGCTCAATCGACGTTCTTTTTCCCGGATCATCGCAGCAATTTGTTTGTGTCCCGATTTTTCAGCCCATTGCAGCGCGGTTAATCCGTGTTTGCAGACCAGTCGTAAATTGCTAAGATTTCTTGTTTTCTTTAATATATCGGCGATGATCTTCGTGTCGCCACATGCCGCGGCCAAAGACAACGCCGTCGATCCATTATATGCCTGTTTATAAAGATTGTCTTCGTTTTTCGTACGGTTTAAAATTAGCCGGGCAGTTTCCAGATCTTTTTGATCCAATGCAAAATGCAGGGCGGTGGTTTTATTTTCATCCTGAAGATATATATCGTTCTCGCTTGCGGTGACGTTTAATATAAATCCGGCGATTACCGGAGATTTGGAATAGGCCGCCAACATCAAAGGCGTGCATCCATATCGATCCGTCCTGTGAATGTCTCCTACGCTGGCTGCTACATAAACCAGAAACTTGGCATCTACTTCATTCCGGGTGATGGCTGCATGATGTAGTTGGTTTCTCCTGTCCGGCCCTTCCGGATTAAAGCCAGGATAGGGAGTTATCAGGCTGTATGGCGTGTGGCCATCCTTGCTGTGGCGAACTAAATCCCGGGTATTTTTTGTTGCCCAACAAATCTTGGCCGCTTTTTGATAATCTTTTGCTATAATGGCCCGGTGCAGGGCCGTAAAGCCGAGATTGTCCGGCTTATGAATGTTTTCCTGATTGGTAGTGCGGCTAAGAATCGTATCTACATAGCTGCCGTTGGCCATCATGAAAATGGTTTCACCATGAATGGTGGCGTGATAAAACTCTCTTTCATCGGTCGTGGATTCGATAATTTGGGCGATCATATACGGGTTGATTTTGGCCTCGATAGCCAGCAATAGGCCGCGATGCACGTTTGCGGCAAATTTTACTAAATTATCCTGGCGAAAATACGCTTTAGCATAACCTTCTAATACTGCGATTATAGCAGCATCGCTAAAAACCCTGCCGTTAGAAGATAGATCAGTTATAATATCTAATCTTTCGTGATTCGATAAATTTTGCAGAACAGCAATCTGGCCATCCAGAGTCATGCTGGCTAAATATTCTTGAACGGCCGCAATTTGCTGCGCATAGGCGGCTTTGCCGCGATTTTCAGAAACCAGAATCAATGCTGCGATGAATTGATCCATATTTGCGCGGCGCAGCATGTGTAGAATCGCCGGTATTTGCCCTTTTTTCCAGGCGTGTAAATAGATAGCGTCCGGATGCAAATCGTGATATGGATAAGAAGGCGCCTCCGGCAGCTGAAATAATTTTTCGACAGGAACGCTGCTGAGCAATTTATCGGCGCCGTTTTTATCGTTCGGATCCAGCTGATCACGCGCCGATCGTATGTCCAAGGCGCTGCCCGATATCCAATTATATAGCTTTGATAACGTATTCACATTAGCCCCAAATTTTAATTGCGCATAGTCTTCCCGGGAGGCTGTTTTAATTTTTATATTTTTATAATATTAAAATATTTACTTAAGATTACAAATCAAAAAGAATCTCTAGGCCGGTTTAAAAGCCTTAATTTCACCTAGCGAGCGATATAAAACTTCGCGCCGGCCCAGAGATCAAGTTAGTCCCAGGGAGGACAAACTTTGCAATCCGCTATGCCCTGCGCAGTTCTAAAATTGGTTGCGGCGGTATATCGCTTTTTACCTTGCGCATTTCAGTCATTACATTTTCTGCAAATGCGATGCCGTATCTTAATTCCAAATATTCATGCAATGCCTGTTCATAGATCTCTTCGGCTTGGTTAGCACTATGCAGCGATGAATCTTGTTGGCGTTGCATTTGATGCAAAATTTTCTGTTGTTCCCGGTAATTGTTCCACATCGCCCGGATACGATTGATGTGCAGGGAATTGGTGCGCGGCGTGTGGCATAATCCCGATACGCGTAAATATTCCGATTTTGCCAGCCACATTCGGTACTGATAAATGCAGGACTGAATTTCGAGGCGGTAAAGCCCGGCTTTGGATCTTGCGCGTTTCAATTGCAACCCGTGCGGCAAATCCTGTTCATTGCATTCGGTGAAAAACACCGGGGAGTGGCCCGGTTCCGTATTGTTTATCGATCTGGTCATCATTTTTAGCTTCCCTATCTTTGCCCCGTTTTGATGTTACGCTTTTCAGTAACGATCGGAGCTTATAAGGACATTATTAAAGGAAGGTTAAGATGTCAACCAAAATTCAATAAAATAATGTTTTAAATTCTATAAAACATATAAAATACATGTTTTATGTTATAAAAACATATATTTTTTGCGGTTTATAGTTGAATAATAGACAGAATTTTAGTATTTTTTCTGTATAAATATAAAAACAAACCAAGAAATTTGAATTATGGACCGCTATCAATTAGCTGCCGCCCGGGGAATGTTAGGTTGGACTCTGAAAGAACTTTCGGAAAAAACCAATATCACCATCGAGGCCATCAATAAGTTCGAACGCGGAGAAGTCGCTAATCCTCGGGAGTCGACTATAAGATTAATTCGCCAATGTTTTGAAGACCATGGAGTGGAATTTATCGATCGTGGCATTCGTCGCAAAGGCGATATCGTCTCTCATTTCGAAGGGGATGAGGCGATCGATAGATTGTTTGACGACATTATCGCAACTTTAAAAAAATATCCTGAAAAAAATTTAGATATTTTTGGTATCGATGAAAAGAAGTTTTTAGATAATTATCCAGAAGAAAATCTGACTGCGCATATCAAGGAAAGACACAAATTGCATATCAAGCAACGCTTGTTAATATGCGAAGGGGATACCAATTACGTTGGGGATACAAGCACCTATCGGTGGGTACCCAAAGAATATTTTAGCACGACTCCTACTTTTGTGTATGGCAGTAAGGTTGCAACCATATTATGGGAACTGCCTCCGCAAATCATTATCGTCAATAATGAACTATATGCCCAGGAACGCCGCCGTAATTTCAATATGATGTGGGAAAAAGCGTTGATGCCGGAAAGAAAGGCGGCGCAATAATGTTGATGTCTTGCACCCATACGGCATTGGAAAGTCGGTTGCAAATGCTGCCTGGTGTTATGCCTTTAACACATCCATCTGCGACAGAAATTTTTAATAATCTTAAGGCCGCGCATTGGAATCCAGAAAAAAACAGCCTGAATCATTCTTTGGCGTATTTTACTTTTACAGGACGCAAGGGCGCATGGCTGTATTACAGCGAAGATACAATAGTTATTTTTTGCTGGCATCCAAATATTAAAAATCAGCTTTTGGTTTATCCCCCGATTGGCCGGGATTTCACGGCGATATATAGATTGTTGGATTTGCTTGCGCCATTATTTTCAGATGTTCGTTTGGCAAGATTCAGCCAGGAAGAGGCGACATATTTTATCGCCAATAATCAATCTGAATCGATTTTCTTTATGAAAGTCATCGAAGAAAATATATTGGATTGGAAATTTGCATCGCCGGTTTTATCCACGCAAAAAGCAACTGAAAAAACCGGTCCGGATTTGCATCTGGTACGCAAGGAATACCGTAAGTTGGATTTGATTCAATTAGAAACGCGGCCTTACGTCAGAATTTATTACGACAGATTGGCAGAAGTAGGACATGTTTATGCGGATTTATTTTTAAGCCAGAACAAAGATTTTGCCCTGGGCGCGGATCAAATTACCCAACCGAATGCGGATATGTTGAATCTTGTTCTGGAGCGCCCGGATTTATATCAATCTTATGTTACTTTGTACAAAGGCAGGGTAGAAGGTTTTTATGTGCTGGAAAAATTCGCCCCGCATTATGCCAACGCCTTGTGGTTTTTATATAATAGAAGCATACGCGGACTTGCTTATTGGCAAATGACCCAATTATGCGAGATGCTGAAGAAAGAAAATATTCACACTGTGAATTTGGGCGGTTCCGAAACAAATGGTATGGATTTTTTCAAAACCCGCTTTCGTCCCATTCAATCATTTTCGGCTTGTTCTATTGATGTGGAATTGATGGCTCAAAAAGCCTTTATTCCAAAAGCGGCTTAATTTAGGTAAATTTTAAAATATCACGCTCTTTCCTGAAACAATTTACGGTTCAGGCGGCGCAGCGCGCGCATGGCGAATTCAAAATCGCGTTTGGTATTGCCTGGCAACTCCTGTACCACACGCTCACGCTAACAATCCCCTACCAACACCATTTCGCCTTTGCGCGTTTTTCTCCGGCGATGATAGCAAAAGGCGAACTGGCAGGAAATGCCGAGAGAAAAGGGGCTATAGTTTTTTAAAAACCGGAGATAATGCGCGGCTGTGTACGCGGGAGAGAATGGAATAGGGCGGCAAGTGTTTGAAATGCTGCGCTGATTTTCAAGGATATACGAACCCGCCAACTCTCGATGAACTAGATGGCGGTGGTCGGAGTGTCGCACGATGAATTCTCTCGTCGATAGGCCGAATTCCCTGCTAACAGGGAAAATAACATAGAATTTGAGTGGTTTTGGCCGGGCGGAAGGCGAACAGCGGAGAAAAATCACGCTATTTCGGTCGATTAGGGCCGTAAACTGGCAAATTCCCTAGAAGAGGAACAGGGAATTTCTAGAACATTGCTGGGAATTATAAATAGGTAGCAGGCTGCTCGATTATTTTAATTGCATCAACGCGAATTCAAGCAATGAAGTCTGGGAATGCAGTACCAGAAGTGAAAGGCCGCCCGTCACGATAAAAATAGCAGTAGGGACTATAAACGGAATCAGCGCCAAGCGGGAGTCTGGCTGCTCCGATACCCAATTATCTAAGGCGGTTTTTGAATTAGATAGCCATGTTTTTATCAGCAAAACGAAGCTTATAATTGCGAATGCGGCAACGGCGTAAGTTGCTACATCAGCCACAAATATTGCTGATTCTGCCAACTGGTGGAAATTTTGTAGTTGTTCCGGCGGCGCGTCATAATCTGAGTTGCTGTTCAGCCATGTAATGTAACTTTTGATGCTCAATTGTCTGCTGGCTTCCCATCCAAATGCAAGCACCCAGACGGCCAGTAAGCTACGATAAGAACGTTGTGCGGATGCAGTTGTGTGCTCTGTCTTGGTTTTAGTGATCCGTTCATGCCAAGTGTGGGATATCTTGGATGCTTTGACGCAATCCAGAAAATAAATAATGGAGGACAGGAAAATAAGGAAATTGCGTGCTAAGGCTGTTCCAAAAGAAATTCGGCTGTCTTGTTCGCTCACAATTTTAATGCCAAAGCACATATGCCCTATGCTGGCTTGCCAGCGGGAGCATTCCATAATTGCGCGGTATAATAAAAAAGCTACTATCGGCAGCAATGCCCATATATTAGGCCAAGAGGTGACAAAATTTATAGTGGTTGCAAGATTTGGGATCGGCATATGGCGATCCCACGGAGATACTGTGTACGGAATTATTGCCCAAACTACAGTGAAAAAAACCAAGACATCCAGTTGCCATGCCAAAAGTCTTTTCCATATATTTGCAGTAACCATACCGGCCTCCCTAGATTGCTGCCGTTATGTGTAACGGCTAATAATGTATTAGTCAATCTTGGGTTGTGGCCGGTATAGCTAGCACAAAATTATTTAGGCGCGTTTTTCTTAATATTTGCGTCCTTCTGCCGGGCGGCACGCAAGGTATCCATTATCTTGCTTAAACGACCTAAATAAATATTCATGGTTAAAGGTGAAAGAGGGGAATATTCTCCATCTTGTTCCATGTTCTTTGTTTCTTTTATAGCCAGTTCCCAAATTCGCCGGCCGATGCGATAAGCATTCAAGACGCGGTGCAGCAAATGCGGGTGGTTTATGGTTTATGCGAGGATTGATTTATCGATATAACAACTGTAGATTGTTATGAATATTAAGACTGAATGTTTCGGAGATATTAATATGAAAAGCTCTTTCGTTTCCATTGTTCTATTTTTAGGAATAATTTTTCTCACTCTTTCCACATCCTTTGCAGAAGAAAGCAAGCCGGAAATTGAAAATGGGATTGCATCACCAAATCAAATCCCTTTACATCAGCTGTGTCCTAATTTACCCGATAATCAAGATGCAACGGATAAAGCATACAACGATATCCGCTGCAGTTGCAGAGAAAAGTATAAAGACTTAATCGATTCTTCGGGCTTGGGTAATATGAAAGAAGGAAACAACCAATATGCTTCGTGCATAAAAGATAATATCGTCAATTTGTCAAAAGATTTCTTTCTTGAGAAAGAGTATTCAAGAAAAGAGTTTTTATACAATTTAGAAAATTCAGAATCTAATTATCGGCGCATAATTAACGGGATTTTTTCTCAAAATAAATCCTGCAGACCTTATTGCGGAATGGATATGGAGGTCTTCGCCTCTGTCCTCGCATTTCAATTTAATGAATCTTTGCTATATCAATTTGTTCAACTTAGAGTTAGAGAAAATATGGGTGTGCCAAAGTTGGAGGCACACCCAAAATAAGATTTGTATTATTTTTTCTTATTTAATTTTCTATCATAGATATTAGATGGATTGCTTGGGCGGAAAGAATCCACGCGTGGTAGCCAGCCCGGATTGTATTTATATTCTGGCTGAGATTTATAATAGTCGCGCCTGGCATCTGCCAATGCCTCCAAATATTCATTTGTTCGACCTTCTTTGTTAATCTGGTTTAATGCACCAATCGTATTCTTTCCAAGAACTCCAGGCACGCCTAAGTTTGCATCTGGAATAACCTTCTTAATTGCCTGCTCAGTCATTCCATAAACAGCGGGTGGTTTTGACATAACATAGGCATCAAAAAGAGCGGCTCGCATTTTGGGATCTTCAATCTCATCAAGTCTTTTATCGTAGTAATATTCATTACGGTAAATGGTTCTAATTTGATCGTCGCTCAAGTCCTTTACATCAGTTGGCCACTCGGTGGCGTTGACATCTTTACGTTTGAGCCAAAGTTTATAGGCTCCAGTACTAATGCCTTTTTGGGTGGGGCCTCCTTTATCTTGCTCTTTTGGTCGATCAGAAAATCCTCCTTCATTGCCTTTTATTATTGGTAATACTTCGTCAAATCTTGCCTCATCTTCTGTTGAAGGGTTTTTCTTACCAGAGAGAGTCGGCGGAGGGGAATTATTGGAATTTGGCCCTTGCTGCCAATTGCCTTTATCATCCAGGGTTTCACCGCGCGCCTGGCGTTCGTTCATCTCCTTCAATTGTTGTTGCAGCCAGCTATCTTGTGATGGGGCGGTCGGGTTCTTAAACGGCGGCATGGCCGGACCATAAGTTTCCTGCGGCATTTGATCGGCGCCAGGCATCGGGGGGCCATATTCTTCGGCATTGGCAGTATTTGCGCCGCCTGCCGCGCCGTTGGCGACGCTGCCAAGCAAGTTGAGGGCTGTTCCGGCTTTTTCACCGCCAAGGCCAGTCGCGCCTGCAACCGTTCCTGCGAGGTTAGCGCCTTTGCCAATCAGTTCCATAACCGCCCCGACCCCCGGGATAAAGCCGAGCGCTTGGCCGATGCCGCTGCCCAAGAATCCCGCCGCTTGATTGACCAATGTGCTAGCGGTGTTTTTGACATCGCCCATAAAGTCGCCATAGGATTGTTCAGGCTTCGGTTCCGGCATATGTTCCACAAACTGCGGTGCGTTATCTTTGATCTGACCGAAGGCATAATCTTTGTATGCATTGTGCCAGTTGCGGCTCAATTGTGCGCCGGTGGTATTGTCCTCGGTTTCCGGGAAACTGGGTAAATATCGCGCATCCTGCGCCGGTTGGATGTTCCACCGCGTCAGCCAATCATTTTGTCCGGCATCGTCGTTCCAAGGCTTAGGGAACAGGGTGGTTGGACCAAAATCGCCCGACAATGGCGGGCGGGGGCGTTGCGGCGGCTTTTCCCAAATTCCGCCATCTTCCGGCCAGCCGTAATCGGTGGTTTCGGGAAACGTCGGCGTGGGATCGGGATAACCGGCCATCGTCGGTTTTGGCCGGGTGAATACCTGGCTAAGACCTGAAATCAAATCCAGGACCGGATATCCGCTGTTAGGCAGCGTTACCGGCTGCGGCATGGGTTGTGGTCTGGGCGTTGCCACAAGCGGCGTCATAAGATTGTTGGCATCATAGGAATTGAATCCTGGCCCGAACCCGGCGTCGGGGTTGGCGGGGCGGCCGGCGCCAAATATAAAGTCGCCGGGAGGTTTTCTGTAGAACATGTGATTTTCCTCTATAAAGGTTGTTTGCGCACAAAAAAATCCGCCCCGACATGCGTCGTGCGGACGTAAAAAACCCGCTTCGCCAGAGGCGTAGCAGGTGATTTTTGACCCGTCGGTCAAATGATTACACTTATGTAAGTATGGCAAAAATGTACTACAAAAGTTTCACAAAGTCAAGTTTTTGCCGGCGAATTTTGGCGGAAATCGGCTTCAACTTATTGATGCTATTCAGAAAAAATATTTTTTGGAACTAGATACACTTTTGATAAGTTTTATAAGTTGCACCATTTTACTTAGCGCGGAGTCATGCACCAATACCACTTCGCCTTTCGGCATTTTTCTCCGGCCATAATAGCAAAAGGCGAACTGGCGGGAAATGGCTGGAGAAAAGGGGCTATAGTTTTTTAAAAATCGGAGAGAATGCGGGCTTATGTGCGCGGCAGAGAATGGAATAGGGCAGCAAGCGTTTGAAATCTTGTCTCAATTCCGCCGATTACGCGAACCCGCCAACTGTCTCGAAACTAGATGGCGGTGGTCGGAGTGCAGCATGATGAATTCTCTCGATCTATAGGCCGGATTCGCTGCGAACAGGGAAAATAACAGAGAATTTTGGCGGTTTAGGCCGGGAGGAGGGCGATTAGCGGATAAATTGGCTGGAATTGCAGATATTTAAAATAGTACAACCACAAATTCCCTAGAAAAATAACAGGGAATTTTTATAATGGAGCAGGGATTTTTTATTGCTGAAGGAGGATAATGTGTCTGCGATTAACTGGAGAAGATTGCTTGCTTGGCAATTAGATTGGATATTGTGTGTTATATTTATTCAAATAGTTGCTAATTTTTTTTCTATTAAGCAACTTCAATCAGCAATTATTCCAAATACTGGCCTTCATTTAGATCTTATTTTGGGTCTTACTATAACCACTCATATTTTATCTCTAAGTGTGCCATCAATCGATATGCTTATACCTATAGCCTTTTTCTTACTATACCGTTCTGCTATGGAATCCTCAAAGCAGCAAGGAAGTCTAGGGCATATGTTTTTTGGGTTGAAGGTGACAAACAGCCTTAATAATCGGGTATCTTTTCTTGTGTCTATATGGAGAAATTTTTTAATTTTTATTTCTTCTATTGTTTTGTTTTTAGATTGCTGGAAATCACTTCGTTCTACTTCAACATGGCATGATCGCGTTACGAAGACCAGAACCATAGAGTCATCATCAGAGTTAAAGTTTTATCGCGGGTTGCTAATAACTTATATATGTTCATTTGGTTATTTAGCGATTATCACAGAAAAAACGCGACATTATGTAGAGTGGCTTAGCCAATATACAGACGCTATGAATTCAGAGGAAATTCAACGGCAGGCTAATCTAATAAAACTATTCAATATATTGTGTGATGGGGTATTATATATGGCAGCGTTTATAGTTGCTATAAGCCTTTTCTATTTACTGAAAAGTTTGATGCAGAATCGGAGCAAAACATTGGTATTGCAGCAAGAAGCCTACCTGGCTTTGGCCGTATTTTTATGCCCTCCGATAGCTTCCATTATGCTGGGAGCGTTTTCTTTATATATTTTATATGAACAAAATCAGGCCTTGATAAATTCAATACCTAATTAGCTATACATCGTTATTTTTTCTTTGATCCGGGAAGCTTTTCTTTTGCTGGATTATTTTTGAGCGCGTTTATTAATTGACTGCGGGTAAGCTCATTAATGCTGCGATCTCCGACAGAAACTATGCCGTCGGATTTACCGTTACCGGCTCTCATTTTTTGATCTAGTTTCTTGATGTTTTCAAGAATGGTTGCGTTCCTATCGTTGCCTGCGTCCTTATTTACTTTAATCATGTCATCAATATTTCGTAAATGCTGTTGAAATTCTTTCTCAGTAATTTCATTTGCGATAGGTTTCGCGATCATATCTATAGCTTTAGATGTTAAAGGTCCTCCAAGTGCGCCAGCGGCTTCCAGAGACCAATCCAAAGTTTTGGCTTGAGTAGTCGGAGAAATTTTACGTGGATCAAAAGGAGTCTGTTGCTGAAGTGGATTCTGATTGTCCATATCTTTCGGCATCTCCGGCCCATATTCCTTAGGTTCCGGTTTCGGCGCGGGCAGCGGCGGACGATTCGGATCGAACGGCGAAGGCGGCATTTGATCTTTCGGCCAGCTTGGATAAGGCGGATTAGGAAGATTTAATTCGGACCCTTCTGTCGCCTGATCGAATCTTTTTTCCTGCAACGGCGGTATTTGAATTTCATCATTGAATTCGGCGGGACGTGGAACGCCGAGCGCTTCATACGGATCGAGTCCCGCAGATTCCGCTTCATCCATTTTGCGCCAGATTTGTTCGGGCGAAGGAAAATATTCGCCGGGCTTGATATCGAATTTAGGATCGAAAACAGGTGTTTGTTGCATCTGATCGGCGTTGGGCATCGGAGGGCCGTATTCCTCGCCACTTCCCGCACTTGCGCCGCCCACTGCGCCGTCGGCGACGCTGCCAAGCAAGTTGAGGGCTGTACCGGCTTTCTCACCGCCCAGGCCAGTTGCACCCGCGACCGTGCCAGCGATATTGGCCGCATTACCGATCAGTTCCATGACCGCGCCCATACCAGGAATAAAATTCAGGGCTTGACCGAGTCCGCTACCCAATAATCCTGCGCCTTTGTTGAGCAAAGTGCTCGCTACGTTCTGCATCTCGCCCATGAAATCGCCATAGGATTGCTGCGGCTGCGGTTGTGGCGCATGTTCAATAAATTGCGGCGCGTTTTCTTGGATTCTATCGAACGCATATTGTTTATAAGCGTCATGCCAGTTGCGGCTAATTTGCGCGCCGGTACTGTTATCCTCCATACCGGGATAATCCGGTAAATACCGCGCATCTTGCGCCGGTTGGATTCCCCAGCGATCCAGCCATTTGTTTTGTCCGTCATCATCTCTCCAGGCCGGGTCGAAAGCATCCGCTAGCGAAAATCCGGGTTGCGGTTTTGGTTCTCTGACAATGGCATAATCAACATCAGGCTGTCCCAACAAAGGCTGCGGAAATTTTCTCAGCGGCGGGCTTGGACGTTCATCCATCGGATAGCGTTTGATCGGCTTGCCCCATTCGTCATATTCGACGGGACGATCTGCCACCCAGCCAAAGTCGTTGCTAGGGCCGATGTTAAAGCCCGGATCGATATCAAAAATGTCACCTGGCCTTTTGCGTGGTGGGCCGTAATCGGGGAAATCGCCGCCAAAGCCGCCTTGCGGCTGCGTTTCGGGAAATGTTGGAGTCGGATCGGGACCGACCATCGTCGGTTTTGGCCGCGTGAATACCTGGCTAAGACCCGAAATCAAATCCAGCACCGGATATCCGCTGTTAGGCAGCGTTACCGGCTGTGGCATAGGTTGTGGCCTGGGCATTGCCACCAGCGGCGTTATCAGATTGTTGGCATCATAGGAATTGAGCCCCGGCCCGAACCCGGCGCCGGGGTTGGCGGGGCGGCCGGCGCCAAATATAAAACTGCCGGGAGGTTTTCTATAGAACATGTGATTTTCCTCTATAAAGGTTGTTTGCGCACAAAAAAACCCTGCTTCGCTAAAGCTACGCAGGGCGCAGTCCGCCCCGACTCGCATCGTGCGGACATCCGCCTTCGCTTACGCTCCGGCGCGACAAATAAAAAAACCCGCTTCGCCAGAGGCGTAGCAGGTGATTTCCTTTTTAAAATGGCCCGTCGGCCATGATGTTTTAAAAAGCGATTACACTTGTGTAATCATGACAAAATCCTACCATAAAAGTTTCGCAGATTCAAGTTATGCCGGAAAATTTTGATGGAAACTAAGGTCAAACCATGGGTGCGGTTCAGAAAAAATATTTTTCGGGGTGGATACAGTTTTTAATAAGCGGAAAAAATTTTGTACATGACTACATGTTTGGTAGGGCGGTGGTTGGAGTCGCGTGCGCGGTTTTCTCTCCTGCACGGTTCAAAATACCCTGGTAACAGGGAAAATAACAGAGAATTTGGGTGGTTTTGGTTGGGCAGAAGGCGAACGGCGGAGAAAAAGCGCGTGATTGCGGTGCGTTAGGACCGCAAGCTGGCGGATTCCCTAAGAAAAGATCAGGGAATTTTTTGTAGATAGCAGGGAAAGCTTAGCTTATTAATGGCAGCTTAGTTCTGCGCCGTAATCAGGAGCCGAATTAATTTCTGAGATATATTTTTGTAGAGATGTATAGGTCAAAGGTATTTCATACATATCATCTATATAGGTATTTTCATTGAAATTTGATTGGGACGCTGTTGCCCTAGCTTCATCTAATAAATACTTGATGCGTTCATCATTATTAAATGACTCTGGAGTAAAGTTTTCCGACACATAACGGAAATCACGCATATGTTTGGCGGCAAGCGCGGCGAAAATAGATCTATTTTGCACATCTTTAAATTCCGGCGGTTGGATCTTTACATAATTATCCGTGCTCACAATAAAATACATTGGCACTGCTTCACGCCTTGCTCCAAAACCGTAATTGATAGAATAGGGAATAATATTATCTTTCATCCTGGATGAGGATGTTCTGGTTTCACCGTTTGCGATACATTTATCCGTAACAACATAATTGTTCCAATAATTCTGTGCACCACAATTAGATATGACTGAAACAACAACAGCATTTTTTTGGATTGGCGTAATTTGTAAAAACTTCCGCTGCTTTAAGTAATCTTTCAAATTGGGTATAATGCCACCAAAAGTGCAGCCTCTAATATTCATTTGGTTTAGAGTATTTCCCAACTTGTCTTGCAGCACAATAGAGCCCGTATACTCTGTATTATCCTTCGCTTTTATATAATACAGGTTAAAATTCAGTTTGTTGTATTGCATTTCTTCGGTGAAGTTAACCACCCATTTTCGTTTTTCCGGTGCAGCATATGCTAAATTACAGTAGCCTATAATAGCCATCACAATTAGCAAACTGAGAGTGGGTTTAAAGAGCCTATTGTTTAGATATTTCTTTGTCACGGGCATTAATATCTCCAATATATTTAGTATCGCTGCCTTTTCCTGATGAAGAATTATAGTATGTCTTCCAGTAATTTGCTCTACCAACTAAATCAGCAGAGGATGGAATTTCTTTAGGTATTGTAAGCAACTTTAATCTGGCTGCAAGAGCAGAATACAAAGGCGACGTTAAGTCTTCATATTTTACGTTGTTCCAGTCGATGCCTAACTCATCTTTTATTTTCTGATGATATTTTTTTAACCTCGGGTGAGATTGTATATTTTTAGTTTCTCCTAGAGTGCTTCTCTCTATTTGCCATATGCCACCGAAATAATCTTCTCCATCTTTAGGAGTGAAAGTGTTCTTATCTTTGCCATACTTGGTTTCAACCCATGCGATATCCTTAAGATAATCACCGTGGCCAAATAGGTTTCCTACCGTATTAGCAGCTTTAGTAACTGCTTCTTCTCCGGTTTGATAGGGTTTAGTGATATCTATATCCTGGGGTGTCTCTACCACAGATTGTGGTTGCTCTTGTATGTTTAAAGTAGGCCAAGTGTTTTGTTCTTGGTAAATAGCCGGGTTTTTGAACGGTGGCATCGCCGGGCCAAAAGTTTCTTGTGGTATAGGCGGCTGTAACATGGTTGCGATAAATTCATGGTACGACTGATCTGGTTGCGGTTCCGGCGCGGTGAAATCTGGAAAATGATTTTGTACTGCGTTAAAGGCAAAATCTTTATGAACGTCATGCCACGCCCTGCGAATTTGATCGCCGAGTCCGAGGCCTGCAGCGGAGTCGTTTAAAACTGGATAAGATGGTAAATCCGGCATGCCAGGGCTGCGTTCTATACCCCAGGTTTGATTCCAATTCTTCCAATCATCATTGGATTTGTCGTTTGGCATAAAGATCATGACGCCGGGATCGGGTTTAAATTCAGCCTGTTGTTCGACATAAGGCGGAGTGCGATAATCGGTTGGAATAATTTTTGGCTTTCCAACCATGCCGCCGAGGCCGGTGATCAAGTCCAGCAACGGCGATAGGCTTGAGCCAGATTGCGAAGAAAACGGATCATAGCCAAACAGCCCGCCGCCAGGTGGTTTAAAAAACATGGTTGTATCCCTTTATAAAGATTGAATTTGCGCATAAAAAAACCCGCTTCGCCAGGGGCTTAGCAGGTGGTTTTCTTTGACCGTTTGGTCAGTGATGTGATTTATAACTTATATTATTTGTATCACAAAAATTCTCATTTGTCAATAGATCTGGAAAATCTTTTTTCAATTTGCGTGATTTTTTTTACTTAATTACTTAAGTGAAGTCTAAAAAATATGTCGTAAATATTTTTTCAAGAAAATAACAAGGAATTCTTTTGAGCATAGCAAGGGTATCTTTATATCAAAATCAGTATTTGCAGGTATTTCCACTTCCATTCAGATGAGATATAAACTTATTATGTCTAAATCTACTGACTCTAGTTTGCCCCGTTTATTTGACAGTATTATCAGTATAATACCGGTTGAAGATGCTGATCCTTATAAAGCTAGTATCCTCCAAGGTTTTGAGCGCAGCCTATTAAAAAATTCTTGGCTCATACAATTAGTAAATGCGTTGCCTAGCACAATATCAGAACTTGCACCGGACTTGCAGGAAGTACGGCTTCCCCGACGTATATCTGGTCAATGCCCAATAAAATGGTATGCCCAGTCTCATAAAGCACTTTCTAGTATGATAACGCCAATTTTTAGACCTTTCTTGCTGTTTATACTTGGACAAGAGCAAGACATAAGAAAATATCAAAGTTGGATCGATGCTCATCCTTTTCCTTTAACTGTCCTTGCTAAGGATGGGGGTACTTTTACTTATGAAGACTTTTCGCTTGATGCGCTAAGATGCTCATTTTTGAAAATATGTGATTCATTGGATGGTAAAGTGCATTCAGGAGATGTGTTAGAAGCAAGAAAACATTTAAGTCAATGGGTAGAACCACAGGGTCGAGGATTGGGGTATAAAGTTGGAGGGCATTATGCAACTTATCCTAATATATCGGCGCTTGAAGTGGCAGGATTTAGAGATAATTTATATGGAAGATTTGAAAAGATTAATCAGGGGCTAGCTCCTTATGTTGAAGAAATTGTAAAAACCACTAAATCAGTAATTCAAGAGCGTAACTGCATCGGAGAGCGGCTCGCAAATCAATATTTTAGAAAGCCGCCGGGATTAAATTTATTTACGCCCGCCATTTATCCTCACTTTAGAGAACTTCCTATAGCGAATGCTCCGCTATCAAAAAATGACAAAAAACGATTTCACGAGATGTGTAGAGCTTTTTATCGGCAAAGAGGTTACGCGTTTGAAATAGAATCAGCTTCTCAGGCAAAAGCAATATTAGGTATAGCGCCTAATCAAGGACCAGATCCTCACTTTTTAATACATGAGCGGACTACAGAAATTAAATTGGCAACAGAATGCGTGGCAACACTTGCTGCATCTGAAATTTCTGCAGTTATAAGATTGCCAAATGCTATAAATCGTACCGCAGGCTCAGTTCGTCAATTAGCTAATCTATATCGCGCAGGGTCTGTTAAAAAGTCAAAACTCATAAGAAGTTTTCGAGCAGTACAAGATCAAATTACATCATCTATTCCATTGGACTTTATTCCATTTAT
Source organism: Alphaproteobacteria bacterium (assembly GCA_004295055.1). Taxonomy (NCBI): domain Bacteria; kingdom Pseudomonadati; phylum Pseudomonadota; class Alphaproteobacteria; species Alphaproteobacteria bacterium. The sequence continues at coordinate 20,108 of SHNJ01000007.1, forward strand.
TGAGTCAGCTGAGAGTGGGATACGTATCATTGCAGACGCACACATTGAATGGATGAATATTAAAGGTTTGCCGCTTTGTGTTCAAAAAGATGTGACAAGAATACCGGTTACTCCAGGTAATTTGTTTATTGAGCAAGTTTTGTCAAAGATCTATATTCATCTAAGCCAGGCCTCTTTTCACGAAGTGCTAATTTTAAGTGCTCTTCGAGAAGACGATCCTATTAGTAATTTCTTGAGTATCGCGATTAAAACTTTTTTGCCTCATCTTGATGGAAAAGTACGTATACGAACTGAACGTGTTGCAAAAGAAAGTGAGATGATTGATGCTTTAAATTCTTTTGGTGGCGCGATGGTTATATTTGATGGACATGGAAAGCATGAACCTAATCAACCAGCTAAACTACAGTTAATAGAAGAGGATATAGACATATGGCAATTGCGCTATAAAGAAGTTCGTATGCCGCCAATAGTAGTATTAAGTTCTTGCGATACGCATGCTGCGGATAGAAACCATGCTTCAACAGCTAATGGTTTCTTATCTTTAGGCGCTCGTACGGTCTTAGGTTCTGTTTTCCCCATTAATGCTATGGATGCTTCAAGCTTTATCGCCAGGCTGCTGTATAGAATAGTTGAGTTTATTCCCAGTGCGCATAAATTGTTTGGCCGTTCATTAACATGGATGGAAATAATGTCCGGAATGATTCGGATGCAGCTTCTAACAGATTTCTTAAGGCGTTTGTTAAATAAAAGGATCATTGATTTGCAGATATATGAGTCTGTACATATGGAAGGTAATACTAAAATTAATCTTGGCGAAGATTGGCCTTTTGAGTTTGTAGTCTCAAAACTGATTGATGTAGGAATTGACGAACAAATTGTACGAAAAGAATTGTATGAAGCGGCTATAAGTTCAACCGCTATAAGTTACTTGCAACTCGGGCGTCCTGAGACAATCATTGTTCATCCAGATAAATCTGCATAAGTCACAGAAAATACATTAACCCTCAATTCTACTAATACAATTGGTGATGCGGACGTGATTCGGTAGACAACCCGAGAAATATGTCACATAAAAATTACATTTGCCGCTTTTTTGTGCGCGTAGAAATTTTTTGAATCAAGAAACCAGGTTTACTTAAACGCGCCTGATCCGTCACACTATAAGTATACCGCCGCAATTATACGGCGGCATAAACAGGAAGTGACGAATGGATCCAATCAGAAAATCAACGGTGTTGCTGGATAAGATCGCGTATTTAAGGCTCGATCAATTGCGGCAAAACCCAAAAAATCCACGCAAACATAGCCGTCAGCAAATTGCCAAAATCGCGGCATCGATTCGTGAGCACGGCTTTAATGTGCCCATTTTAATCGATGAGAAATCGGTCATTTTGGCCGGTCACGGGCGATTGGAAGCAGCAAAATTGCTGGGAGTGGGCGAGGTGCCTACGCTCAGTATCGCGCATTTGACCGATGCGCAGAAAACCGCCTTTACCATCGCCGATAACAAATTGACCGAAATGGCGGAATGGGATTTTGAATTGTTGTCCGCCAATTTTCAGGAGTTGCTGTCGCTGGATTTTAACGTCGAATTGACAGCGTTTTCCACGGCTGAGATCGATTTGTTGATCGATCCCGGCGTATCGGTCAGGCCACAGAAGGAAGAAGATGTGGTTTTACCATCGCCGGATCAAATCGCGGTTTCCAAGCCGGGCAATTTATGGTTGCTGGGCGATCACCGTCTATATTGCGGCGATTCCACAATGGCAGAAAGTTATTTTACGTTATTGAACGGCGAGAAAGCGCAAATGGTATTCAGCGATCCGCCGTATAATGTGCCAATCGATGGGCATGTGTGCGGTTCGGGTAAAATCAAGCACCGGGAATTTGTCCAGGCATCGGGCGAAATGCGTCCCGATGAATTCACGGCATTTCTGCGGTCTGTATTTATCAATACGAAGTCATATTCGGCGGATGGATCGATTCATTATTATTTTATGGATTGGCGGCATATCGCGGAAATTACCGCTGCAGGTCAGCCCGTATTCGGGCCGCTGAAACAATTATGCGTTTGGAACAAAGACAATGCCGGGATGGGCAGTTTTTACAGATCCAAACATGAATTGGTATTCGTTTTTAAAAACGGCGATGCGCCGCATATCAACAATTTTGAATTGGGCCAGCATGGGCGGTACCGGACCAATGTTTGGGATTACGCAGGTGTCAATTCGTTAGGGTCTAATCGTATGGCGGATTTGCGATTGCACCCGACGGTCAAGCCGGTTGGGCTGGTGGCCGATGCTATCCGCGATTGTTCCAAACGCAACGGAATTATTTTGGATCCGTTTTGTGGCAGCGGCAGTACGATTATCGCTGCCGAGGGGACAGGCAGACGGGCCTATGCCATCGAAATCGATCCGTTATATGTCGATACCGCCATCCGCCGCTGGCAAAAAGAAACCGGGCAACAGGCCCGGTTAGCAGCAAACGGTAATAGTTTCAACGATCAAGAAAATTTAAACAGGGAGATGAACCATGACAGAAGATAATACCGAAGAATCCAAGCCCGAATATGAAATTGGTTATAGAAAGCCGCCCAAAAACACCCGGTTTTCGCCTGGCAAAAGCGGCAATCCCAAAGGGCGTCCTAAGGGCGCGAAGGGTTTGTCCACGGTGTTTATGGAGGAAGCCAATAAGCGCGTTACCGTACGCACAGGAAACAGTACGCAAAAACTTACCCAGATCCAAGCCATTATCAAGCGGCTTTTTCACAAAGCTATGGAAGGCGATTCACGGGCCATTGCAAAAGTTGTCGAGGTTGGACGCATCATTGAACCTCAGCTGACGTTGGCTGAGACGGAACGTCAGGATGTGACGCAAGAGGATGAAGCCATTATTCAAGATTTATTGCGCCGTAGAGGAATGAATAATGACTAAAATCGAAGAGAAAACCATCCATGCCGCGTTGCGAAGCGATTTTACCGCTTTTTGTTACAAAGCTATCAGTACTTTGCACCCGGAGATCGGCGTTTTGCCCAGCTGGCATATTGAAGCAATCGCGCATCATCTGATGCAGCTGGGCAAAACCGATACGCGGCGGCTGATTATCAATTTGCCGCCACGGCAATTGAAATCCACTATTCTGACGGCATGGGCAGCGTATTTGATGGGGCATAATCCCGCCTTGAGAATCATCGTCGCTTGTTACAATGACAGCTTAACCCGTAAACAACACCGCGATTTCCGTAAAGTTCTTGAATCGTCTTGGTACCGGAAGGCGTTTCCACAAATGGCGGGAAAGCCAATTAAGGATACTGAAACGGAATATGTCACCGCGCAGCAGGGTTATCGCTTCGCTACATCGGTAAGCGGCACTTTGACTGGACGCGGCGCGGATATTTTGATTGTCGACGATCCGATCAAAGCCGACAACGCGTTTTCGGAAGTCGAACGGAATAACGTCAACGAATGGGCGGTTGGCACTTTGTTTAGCCGTTTGGACGATCCTGCCAAAGGAATTATCGTTGTGGCGATGCAAAGACTGCACCAAAATGACTTAAGCGGATTTTTGCTGGCAAAACCGGGTTATGAAGGGATGATTATTCCTTCCATCGCGCCAAAGGACGAGTTGCCATTCGCGCTGGGTGAGGGCAGGTTCCACCGGCGTCAAGAAAATGAAACGATACAGCCAAATAGGCTTAGCCACGGCCAGTTAATGCAAATCCGCGAGGAGATGGGTTCGATTATCTTCAGCGCCCAGCATCAGCAACAGCCGGTGCCGGAAGAAGGGCTGATTTTCAAGGCGGAGTATTTTAAAGACGGATTTCTGGCAAATGCCTTCCCGCCCATGGAAGAAATTGTGATTAGCTGGGATACCGGATCGAAAACAGGATCGCATAACGATTATTCCGTGGCTACCGTATGGGGAATTCGCGGAAAATTCAATTATCTGCTCCATGTGCAACGGGAACGGTTGGAATATCCCATGCTGGAGCACAGAATTAATCAGTTAGCGGTTCGTTATAAGGCCTGCACGGTTTTAATCGAAGATGCCGCGTTGGGTACGGCATTGATCCAATCTTTGCATAAATACGCCAAATTTAATGTGATTGGTATTAAGCCCAAAGACGATAAGATTATTCGCGCCCGTATTGCCAGCGCGGCGTTCGAAGCAGGAAAAGTAATGACTCCAACCGAGGCGTTATGGAAAGCGGATTATTTGGCCGAAATGCTGGGCTTTCCCAATACTAAATACGATGACCAAGTCGACAGTACGACCCAATATTTGTTATGGCGAAACAGCCGGTATGAAATCCCCGTCGTTGGGCCATATTTTGAGATTCGTTCGGATGTAGGGTATCGCTAATGCCTAAGAACGCGCTCGCGCTTCTTCGACAATTTCAACTAGATAAGGAGTAAATACTTCCTTTAAACGAACCAAATGTTTTGCGGCCCATTCTTGCATCGATTTATGTTGGCCGACATCGTCGATTTTGCCGGGTGTATTTACGGCTATACGGCAATAGGATCTTTCACCGCCTCGATCCCATTCCAGTACTTGTCCAAATTTGGTTTCAATTTCATTTTTATAAGATACTAAATGATCAAATATCGCTTTGTTGGCTTCATTGCGATTGGTGCCTATGTAAAGTTCACAGCGGAATAATTCATTGCCTACAAATACCGTGGAATATTTAATATCGGTATAGCCGGAACTAAAACTATGCCAGCGTTGTTCGAATGCCACCCGCGCGTTGGTAAAGCGATGTTTTTCACGCATGATATCCACTAATCCTTGGAAAAACGGCTTGAAACGCAATTCGCTAGGATCAATGGGCGTACTAACCATGTTTTGGGGTTTTACCACCGGAAAAAATCTAACTGCCGGGCGGGAATCATCGATACGGATAGTTTCCACCTCTATGGCAAAAAACCAGGGGCCATTCGGCATTTTACTGTTCAGCCAATCTAATGCGCGTCTGTGTTCTTCCCGTAACGCATTGCATACCCATATCATAATGACCCCGTCTAACCCGCCAGCATAAGTCAATAATTTGCCGAAATGATCGTGATCGGAATTGCCCAGCTGGTTTTCAATGATAATGGTCCGATTGGTGCCCACTTCTTTGGCAACGATGTCGACCATATAATTGCCGACATATACTTCGCGCTGCCGATCCACTTGATCGATGTCGATACCGATTTCCTTGCCAATTAATTCTAAATTATCTAACAACCAGGGAGTAAAAGTATGTTCTTCATGTGCCCAAACATCGCGTGGGTTATGGACGACCAATTTTCCAAGATTGATTGATGAGGTAAGATTTAGTGCTTCTGACATTACAAGCTCCTTTATTTAATTCGGAGCCACCCATTGGTGGCCGGGAGTTTGTAAATCGTATAAGCACGACTGCGACACTCTTTAGCCGCGAGGCCTGGACATACAGTGCCGCCTCCCGACCATAATGGTCAGAGGCAGCATCAGTTCCGGTCGATGCAAAACCGGCTTATACGAGGTTACAACACCCCATAAACACGACATTAGCGTAATGAAGACAGGACATCCAGTCCAAATAGGCAAGGATTGATATTCAGGCTGAATTTGCGATAAGGTTGTTATTATTTTGCAAGAGAACAGCTAATGATATGACGGGATACCTACATGAAACCAGAAATTTCACCCTATGCCCAGGCGCGTATAGATTCGACAATATATAAGATGTTTGTATCATCCGCTGATGAGAATTATATACTGGCAAGATTGGCTTTTCATAATTGCCTTCATACGGATTTTCTGTGGTTGATTCTTCATGCCATCGAGAAATACTTAAAAGCCATTCTTCTTTTTAACGGGCAATCGGTTAAAAATAATAAACATGACATAAAATCTTTGTTTGAAAGAGTTATCGCCATTTATGAAGATATAGCTGTAGCTGAATTTAATCCGGTTCTAATTGGACAATTTTGGAGTAAGGAAAGTTTTGCGCAGTTTATTGGGCGCCTAAATGATAGGGGTTGTCCTGATAACAGGTACATGACTTACGGATATAGTATAAGAGGGGATGAATTGCTTAAAGCGGATCAAGTTATTTGGACAATAAGACGGTATTGCAGGCGGCCTAATCAAATCCTTCGAAATGAAGAAGGTTTATCGCATATTCTAGATTGGAAAGAAGTGCTTGGTAAAAATCAAAAAAAGTGGGAGTTAACCCAGAATCAACCGATTGAAAGAATAATAAGAACGAGATCGCCAGAGCAGTTGTATAGCGCCTTTATTTATTTAAATGTGCCATTTGCGCCTAATTATCCGCATGCGGTGCAAAATATTAGTTTGCCGCAAAAAGAATCTCCATTTTCTTATGAAATAGATAGGATTGCATCTGAGCAAATTAGCATGGATGATTTTAATGAAACTTGTCAATTCTTTGATTGGGCAATTGACAATATGATATTAGCAAAAGATATAAAACAAGAAATTCAGCAAACTAAAAAATCTTATATTGAAAAGTCCAGAAAACTTGAAAAGAAAGCAGTATAATTATACGCTTTAAAATGAAAATTGCTTGATTCCTTCGCCAAAGGAAGCGTGTATGGGGCAAGGAGAAACCTTGCATGTTGGATCACAAAATTGCTGACTTAAAGAAGTGGGATCGCGCTGAGTTAATCGAAGAGTGGGAATTGCTTTGGAAATATAAAATTCCTAAATCCATTAGCCGCCAATTATTGATCCGCAGCATCGAATATAAATACCGGGAACAAGAAAATGGATGCTTATCAGAATCCTGCCGCAAGGAATTGAACCGGCTGGTCAAACTGTATCGGAAAAACCCCGGCAAGAGCCTTCGTAAAAGTTTGCGCATAAAACCCGGAACCAAATTGCTGCGCATTTGGGGACAGGAAACTCACGAAGTATTGGTTTTATCGGATGGCTATTTACATAAGGGCAAAACTTATCAAACCCTGTCGCAAATCGCGCGAGAAATTACCGGAACGCGCTGGTCGGGGCCATTATTCTTCGGGCTGCGCAAGGATAAGGAGAAAGCCGCATGAAAAAGACATTGCGATGTGCCATTTACACTCGCAAATCGTCGGAAGAAGGATTGGAGCAAGAATTCAATTCGCTGCATGCGCAACGCGAAGCTTGTGAGGCTTATATCAAAAGCCAAAAGCATGAAGGCTGGAAGGTTCTACCGGATCAATATGACGATGGCGGATTTTCGGGTGGAAACATCGAAAGACCGGGCTTAAAGCAACTGCTGGCAGATATCGCGGCCAAGCGGGTAGATGTTGTGGTCGTTTACAAAGTCGACCGACTAACGCGTTCATTGCACGATTTTGCCAAGATTATCGATGTGTTTGACAAAGCAGGGGCATCTTTCGTCTCGGTAACGCAGCAATTCAATACAACGACTTCGATGGGGCGTTTGACGCTCAATGTATTGCTATCTTTCGCCCAATTCGAACGCGAAGTGACCGGCGAACGCATTCGCGATAAAATCGCCGCATCCAAGGCCAAAGGCATGTGGATGGGCGGTATGCCGCCGTTGGGTTATAAAGCGGTCAATAAGAAACTGGAACCGGAGCCGGAGGAGGTGAGGGTCATCCAATTTATATTCGAACGGTATGCCCAATCCAGAAGTATCGATGTTGTCCGGCAAGAACTGAATGAAAGCGGCTTTAAAACCCGCAAGCAGCGGACCGGCAAATGGTGGCATGGCCCAATTAACAGCATTTTGCGGAACAAACTTTATATCGGGATGATTGTACATAAGGATAAGGAGTATCCCGGCGAACATAAGGCAATTATTTCCAATGAGTTATGGAATAAAGTTCATAAAGTAATAGAAGGAAATAAGGTCATTCAAATAAATGAGCGAATCAATAGTCCGTCTTTGTTGGCGAGGATTATTTTAGATAAAAACGGCCACCCACTGACGCCCGCTACGTCACAAAAAGGAGCGGGTTTACGTTATCGCTATTATATAACCGGGCTAGCTTATATTGATAAGAAAAAAGGTCAGAAGGCGATTAGGGTTCCAGCGGCAGAAGCCGAAGAACTGGTCTGGCGTGAAATTGGCAGATTGTTGGATGACACAGAGCGATTAAAAGAACTGTTGGGAGTTAAAAAGATTGTTTCCGGCGCGATAGAGAGCTTAGTCCGTCAGTATTCAGGGGTGCCTGCCGGACAGCGTTATGAATTTATTCGCCAAGTTATCAGCAAAATATATGTTTCCAAGGAAGATGTACGGTTTGAAGTCAACAATCAAGGATTGAGCAAGTTGCTCAATGTAGCGATAGAGCCTAATAGCCCTCCAGCTAGTTTCGCCATCAAATACCGCTTAACTCGCCGCCGTAACAATATCCGCATCATTTCGGAAAATGACAATTACCGCCTAGACCCTACCGACGCCGAAATCATGAAAAGAACCATCGTCAAAGCCTTCGCTTGGCAGCAGATGATGTTCGAGGAGGGGAAATCTGTGGATGAGATCGGGAAAGAGTTTGGGGTATCGGGAAGATATGTAGGGAAGATGATTGAGATGTCTTTTTCAGACTCAAAAACAATAACCAATATTATATCAGCTAATTAAGAAGCTTTTTTAAATTTCAGTTTGGAAACTTTCCCTGCTGAACTTAGAGCTTCTTCGATTGCTACAGCTACTCCTTCAGCTACGGGCGGTGGGAAAGCATTTCCAACTTGCCGGTAGGCAGAAGTCTTTTTACCAGAAAATTGCCAATCATCAGGAAAGCCTTGTATTCGTGCAGCCATACGAACAGTTAGCCTAGGCATTCCTACAAAATTTCGCTCGGGCGCTTCTTCCGCAATGGTATGACCGTTTACCCCTAAGGATGCCCATGCTTTCTTCGCGCGGGTTGGACCAAGATCTGGTCCGCCATGTTTTTTAGAGCCGCCAACAAGAGTAGGCGCAATATCACTAGCGCGCTCTTGCCAAGTTTTTACTCCACGCCATTTATTTTTAGCCATTAAGTCATACAGAGCTTCGCCTACAGTAGGTGGCTTAATGATCTTCTCTGGCCATTTAAAGCTATCAGCATAACCTTTCTTGATGCCGACCATAATTACTCGGGGGCGTAACTGGGGTACTCCAAAATCGGAAGCATTTAAAAGCCGCCAGTCAACTTCATATCCAAGTTTCTTAATCTGTTTAGTGATATAGTTGCGGTAATCATCAAAAATCGAATCCATCAAGCCGCGCACATTTTCGAACATTACTGCAGCAGGCCTAGTTTCATCGACAACTCTAATTGCCGCAGGGAACAGATTGCGTTCATCTTCTTGGCCTAGTTGTTTACCTGCTTTAGAAAAAGGAGGGCAAGGAACTCCACCAGCAACTAGATCTACACCTTTAAATTTACGGGCATCAAAATGATTGAGATCGTACTCCAAAACATTCCAGTTTGGGCGGTTAAGCCTAAGCGTATTGCAACAATGACTGTCTATCTCGACAAGGCCTGCATGCTCAAAACCAGCATTTTCTAATCCTAAGGCTTGTCCACCAGCGCCAGCACAAAGTTCAAGAGAGGTTAGGGTCATAAACTAGAAATCCAGGTAAGAACAAAACAAGTACAATTTAGCAGGTTTTTTAGGAAACGCCAGTGGATAACTATAAATGGCCAGCGTTTTTTAAAATTTGTATGGCTTCTGGAGTGTTAGGCTCTACCGCAATAAATTCTTCTTTTGAACAAGTTTTTAAGCCTAATTGTTCGATAATTTCACTATCAAAGGTGCCAGATAGTAAAGCTATACCATTTTCTTTGAAAAAATCTCTCGCTCCACCACCTTTACGAATGCGTCTCATAAAGTCTTTCTGACGGCCTACACCCTCAATAATCTGTCTAGAAATTGGGATGTGGGGAAAATTTTTAAATAAAGTTACTAATCGCTTGTTTCCTGAACTGGCGGACATAATTGCTTTTGCGGTTTCTTCTTCTACATCTTCCCAAAAATTTCTTGGATAAGGATAATCTTTCATAATCCAATAAATCTGCTTTTGTCCTTCTGCAGAAATCCGCTTTTTCTTATCTTGGTTCTGACCTTTACTTAAATATTCAGTTCTTGTAACTATTAATCCTAAGTCACATTTAGATTTTTCTTCACTAGAACGCACTAAAATACATATTTTCCCAAATGCCTCTTGGGGAATCATCCAATCTCTTTTTATAGTATTTTTAATATCAACTTCGAGGCCATTGATTTGTAAATCAAGAACCACTCCTTTGGGGATGTCTAAGAAATCCCGCAAGAGAATTTCTATCTTTGTGCCTATGTAGGCTTTCTCTGTTTTTTCTAATTCTTTTAATTTTAAGCGCTGGGTGCGAGGTGTATCTATAACTTCATCAATAGAACGGCGTATCAATTTCGGAACTTCAGCATAAAAAGCTTCTTTACCTTTTGCCAAGTCAAAAAGTGTTTGTTCTAAGGCTAAAAGTGTTTTTTTATCTTCGGATTCCATTTAAATTGCCAGACTGTTAGTATTCGCATCAGTCTATCAAAGACTTATATTAAGGGAAAGCCGGTTTTATTTAGCATAAAAGGTGGACAGAGCTTGGTTGATACAATTTCAAAAGAAAAGCGCAGTCAAAATATGAGCCGTATCCGGTCAAAGAACATGAAGCCGGAACTGGGTGTGCGTAAGATTTTATGCGAATTAGGGTATCAAAGACGTTATAGGCTGCATGCCAAGAATCTTCCTGGAAAGCCAGATATCGTATTTCCAAAATATAAAAAGGCGATTCTAGTTCATGGATGCTTTTGGCATATGCATTCAGATAAAAATTGCAAAATTGCTAGAATGCCGAAATCTAAGAAAGATTATTGGAATAATAAGCTTCTGAAGAATGTTAAGAGGGATAAGAAAAATACAAGAGCAATTAAAAAAATAGGATGGGAAGTGCTAGTTATTTGGGAGTGTGAGCCGCATGCGAGAAATAAAATTCAAAGTTTTTTAAATAAAAATTCTTAAGTAATTTTAGTGATCTATTATTGATTACGGCTTAGATCTAGGCAAAAGAACACAAGGATCACCTTTGGGGGTGAGTATAGTGACATTGCGTTTGCCCCTAGTAATGCTGACACGCATGTTTTGTCTGGCTTGATTGTTGATCTCGCTTGTCATATTGCTGCGAACGATGCGGTCGATATTTGCGACCATAGTCCTACCTTTAAACCGTGGCCATCCCTCAAAAATGATTATTTCATCGAACTGTTTCCCTTTTGCTTTATGCATATTCATGACCACGACACCTGTTTCTGGTTTAGCTTTGGTAGAAAAATGCTCCTGCAAATATGCTTGTCGTGTAATAGAAAGTGCATTCAGGTATTTTTTATTATCACGCCAGTCTTGAGAAAGTGCTTGCCGAAGTTGTGTTCCGCGATCTAGGATACGGATATTTTTAACTTCCTCCGCAACTTCATTCAACCGTTTGCACTTTCCCTCTTCAAGGATATCCCGTATGGCTTGCCAATCCTGGTCGGGGTCGCCTGTAAGCACAAGCATACGCGTTTGTTCATAGACAGCCAGAATATTAACAATAATGCTATTGCTGCGAATGACTCTTCCTGCGGCTTGGCACGCAAGAAAATCATCATTTGCTTTCCGAATGCCCGCTGCTTCTTTTAGTGCGACCTGGGTCGGTTCATCCCCACCTTTGCCTCGGAAATAATGACATAGTAAGTTAATAAATCCTTCAAAATGTGTGCCGTTTATATCCGGCTGCAATAGGAAAGCGATTATTTCTGCCCCCAAGATAGCGGCTTCCATATCTATAGCGGCATAATGCGGAATTTCAGTCATTCCTGCTGGTGGTTGGCGTAAGGCATCGGACACTAGGCGTGTCATTTTCTTGGTTGGGACAAGAATGGCCAAGGACCAGTCTTTGCCCAGTTCTTTTTTAAGGCGTTCGCGCACCGCATATGTTGTTGTAACTAGCTTCGTCATAGCGCGGCCAGGATATGGATCAAATAAATCGAAGCTAATTCCTTTATATTCACTCTGACGAAACTTTCCTGTTAGGATGTCATTGCCGAAGATGGTGATTTCGGTTCCTCCACTACGGTGATTATCCGTACTGAGATCAAATTCGGCTGGAGAGAGCTCTTGACGAAAATGGTCGAGACGTTCTGGGTCTGCACCGATCCAGTCATATATGCGCTGTTCGGGATCAGCGAGGGCGATCAGGCGGCATGTTGTCCCTAAAGCTTTCACCGCATGCCATTGTTCAGCGTTTGTATCCTGAAATTCATCGAGAATGATCACAGGATACATAGCTGCCATAAGTTGGCGGATACGTTCGCTACCATCAAGAATTTTGCCAACGTATGATGCGAAAAGATTAAAGCATACCCGTCCGTCTATTGTTGCAAGGCGGAAGCGTTCTGTATCTTCAGCAGCTGATTTAGCAGCTTTCTGTATGTCTGTCTGGTTTTTAGTTGAAAATCCAGATCGGATTTCTGAAAGGGCAATAGCTTCGTTGGGCGGAGTGATGATGCTGAGATAGCGGGGCAATCCTATCAAATATCCATGCGATTTAAGAACACGCCAAAAAAATGAATGATAGGTTTCAACACTAATTCGACGTTTTTGTGCGGCAGGAATCTTTTGTTCATATTCGATAGCCTCCACGACCCGCGAAACAGTCGCTCGTGCAAAGCTCAAGAACAGGATTTTTTGACCCGGCCGAAGATGATGTGCAGCAATTTGTGCGGCTTTAAGAATGGAAATAGTAGTCTTTCCTGAACCTGGCCCCCCTGTCACAAGCAGATGGCCATCAGCCTTCATTATTTCGGCTTGTTTCTTGCTAAGCTGCATCTGCGCTGACTCCAGAGTCAGCATTGGTATTTGCCGCTGCAGGGGGGGCTGTGACAGGTGCTGAAGTGCAAGCGTTCTTCAGCTTTATGCATGCTTCCCGAAGCCATTGAGGAATTTCAGCTTCGGTGCATTGGGCTAAGAAATCAGCAATGCCCCAATTACCTTTTGTCCATAAGAAATATTCGCTTAGCGCGGCTGCTGCTTGTTGAGCAGGGTTGGGATATTTTGTCTTTAGATGTTGGGGCCAGTCAATTAAATTTACAAATCGTTTCATAGCTGATTCAGTTGTGCCTTTCAGAACTAAATCCTCGAATCCTGTTTGAGCATGCATTAAGAGCAAATCGACTTGTGCTTCAATGAGAGCTTTGTTGGCATCATCTTGTTTATCGCACAGGGCAAAGGTGTGTTTACCTAATTCCTGGTAGAGCTTAGCTATACCAGGAATATTGGTGTCATTCCCTGCATCAATAGTACAGATGCCTAGAGCTTCAAGAGATGAATAACTGTTGGGTTGAAGTTCGGCAAGGCGTCGGGCAGCAACGGGAAATCCAGATGATTCCGTCGCTCCTTCGACTATGAGAACGCGTCGGGCAAGTAATCCTTCGCAAAAGCGGGTACGGAATTCCTGACGGTAGCGTTTGAGCTTTACGCAGTCCGGAAGGTTGATAGAATTCTGGCTAAGCGTTCCAGCTAAGTCGCGCTTTAAAACAATAGTTTCCTCGATAGAAAATTCTTCTAGAACGTATGGTGAGTGCGATGTGAAAAGTGTTTGCGACGCTAGATTTCGGACTTCGTGGACAATGCGTTTTTGAGCATAGGGAGGAATGGCCGTTTCTGGCTCTTCCATCGCAAAAATCACATTTTGTTTTCCTTCAGCGATTAGCGAGAGCATCGCCAACACCAGCATATTTATGGTGCCGGTACCTTGACGATAGAAAGGGGCGGAATGATTATCGTTACCTGTAGCAATGAATGCCGTAATTATTTTCCTGAGATTTTCACGCGTTAGATTGGATACCTTAAGGTGGGGTTCTATACCCCATTCTTTTGGTACATATTTTTTTAAGGCCGCATTGATGCTTTCGAGAATGGGAGAAATGCCCAAGGTTGGATCACTAGCAACTGAAATCTCCGATAATCTGCCAATGGTATCTTCCCACATCTGAGGTCTGACTTCTTTCAAGCGCAGGATGATATCAAGGAGGCTGCCTCGTTCTAAACTTAAGGCGCGGGAGCCAGTACGTAGAGAGCGCAGATATAGGAAGCCGCATAGTTGCTTATCTTTTTTTGAAAATTGTTCTGGCCGATCATCTTCGGTGATGCTGCGTGTAAAATAAGTCTTTCCCTCAAAGTCATCTTCTTCTGGATCATACCAACCGTAAAAGGTCAAGCGAATTGCCTCTGTGATATTGGATAGATCAACACCGGCGGGATTGGCTTCAGTGTAAAGCTTGGCAGCAGCCGTATCCCAAAATTCGATATAGTTTCCAAATCTTGCTTTTTGTTCTTCAGTTAAATTGGCTACTGTTACTTCAATCTCAATTTTTGGCGGTTCGGTGACAACGCTGTTACTTTGCGGTGCGGACGCATCCGCATCTTGCCTGCTTTCCGCAATAGGCGTAGTTGCGGCTGGTGCAGAAGGGTTTGTAGTGTATTCTCCCTTGAAAAAATCATGCTCGTCGATAGGGGGTTGCCGATTCAAGCGGTCTGGACCTAAGACGAGGTCAAGAGCCTCCAGAATTGTAGTTTTCCCCACGTTGTTATCGCTAATTAAAACGCCGTGCTTAGGCAAAATAATATCTGCTGATTTAATACCGCGAAAATTTTTTATTGTAAGTTTGGAAACCTGCATGTGGACCTTGCGTGCCAGTCATAAAAACCTTAGAATTCTATTAGTATAGCATAGGGAATTTGGTGCTCAAACCATTTTGCCTAGGCAAGGAGTCCCCCACCAAACCCACTTCGCCTTTGCGCATTTTTCTCCGGCTATCATAGCAAAAGGCGAACTCGCGGGAAATGGCGGGAGAAAACGGGCTATAATTTTTTAAAAACCGGAGAGAACGCGCGGCTGTGTGGTCAGCAGAGAATGGAATAGGGCGGCAAGCGTTTGAAATGTCGTGCTGATTTTCAAGGATACGCGAACCCGCCAACTGTCGGCAAACTAGATGGCGGTGGGTCGGATCGCGTGCGCGGTTTTCTCTCCTGCACGGTTCAAAATACCCTGGTAACAGGGAAAATAACAGAGAATTCTGGGGGTTATGGCCGGGTAAAAAGGCGAAGGGCGGAGAAAAACCGCGTGTTTGCAGCAGGATGCCCCAGAAGGCTGGAATTCCCTAAAAAATTAACAGGGAATTTTTTTTGGAACACATAACTTTGTTGGTAGTTTTATTATACAGATAAGTTGTTATATACTTTAAACCTAATAAGGTATGTACGATCTAAAGTGGTTTTGAAAAGAGACAAAAGTATAGGATTTTCGCAATGAGCCGTTATGATCGCCAAATCCGCCTGCCTGAGATTGGGGCAGAGGGGCAAGAAAAACTTCTCAATGCTTCGGTTTTGTGTGTGGGAGCGGGCGGGCTAGGGTCTCCGGCATTGCTTTATTTAGGAGCGGCCGGTGTAGGGCAAATCGGTATTATTGATTTCGACCGTGTGGATGAGAGCAATCTTCAGCGTCAGGTATTATTTTCGAACGCTACAATCGGCGAATCGAAAGCTCTTCAAGCCGCTGATAGACTAAAGGCGCTCAATCCCGAAATTAATATCACAGCCTACAATGAAGAGCTAGACGCCGATGCAGCCGCTCGGTTGTTTCCACTTTATGATATAATTCTCGATGGCACGGCTAATTTCGTAGTCAAGTTTCTTATCAATGATGCTGCCGTAAAATTCGGCAAGACTTGGATTTATGGCGCTATTCAAAGCTTTGATGGGCAGGTCAGCGTATTTAACTTTGATGGCGGGCCATGTTACCGCTGCCTGCACCCCGAGAAGCCAGGCGGCCACATCATGAACTGTGCTGAGGCTGGAGTTATTGGCGCAGTGGCGGGAATCGTGGGGGTTACCCAGGCGCTTCAAGCTATCCAAATCATAATAAGGCATAAGAGTTTTAAGCCGTTATCCGGTTATTTGTGGATTTTGGATACGCGCACCATGCGTACGCGGAGTCTTGCTTTGCAAAAAAATATGGAATGCGCTGTTTGTAGCCAGAAACCCCAATCAATAGCGATTCGATATTCTTCTCCAGTTTGTAATTTCACGCCGGAGATAACGGTGGAGCAAATGAAAAAAAGGTCCGGATATGTACTGATAGATGTGCGGGAACGGAAGGAATGGGATCAGGGGCATATCGAAGGCGCGATTTTATGGCCACTTTCCAAGTTAATGGCGGGCCATATACCGGAAGAATATTGTGAGAGTGAGATTATTCTTCATTGCCAGAAGGGCAAGCGTAGCCTGCAGGCAGCAGAGATATTGAGAGCGCACAGGTTTACCGATATTACAAGCTTGTCCGGGGGCTATGAAGCGTGGTTACGCACCGTTTGATTCTACAAGGGGTTGCGCAACTATGTTTTTCGTGCTTGTTATTTACAGCATTCCCAAGGATTTTATAATTAATCGCGCGGCAACATATAGAATAAGCAATGCGGTCATTTTTTTGATTACTGCTGGCTTAATTCGTGTAGCTCCCAATCCGGAGCCCATTTGTCCCCCGGTTAAAACAGCCATAAGTAACAACCAATATGGTGGAAGAAGGGCCAGTGTGCTTGCGCTGTCCATTTTGATAATTTGGCCAGTAATGCCAGCCAGAGAATTAACCAGAATAAACAAGGCGCAAGCACCAGCGATCTGGTTAGCGCTTCCCCAGCGCAGAAAATGGAGAATGGGCGCTAGGAAAATTCCTCCGCCAATGCCGGTTATGCCAGCCAAAATGCCTAAAAAGGTGCCTAAGAGCGGTTCTAATAATTTGTTATTGGAAGTCCTATCTGAACTGCGAATAGAAATGTTCTGATCCCTTTCAGGCCATAAAAGTCCTATGCCTGAGCAGAGTAGAATAAAACCTAGCAAGCCAATAAAAAATACTTCCGAGACGGGAATGAGACCGCCTGCGAATGATGCCGGAATAGAAAAGGCGATCCACGGAAGAATACGTTGTATCCGGATATGCCCTTCGCGGGAAAAATGCCAAACGCCCCCAGAAACGACGATGATATTGCAAAGCAAAGACACAACAGGGATAATCTTGTAATCTGTCCCCGCTAGGATCAGCAACGCATTGTAAGTTGATCCGCCGCCAAAACCGACGCAAGCGTAAAGAAAAGCAGTTACAAAAAAGAATAAAGATAAAAGAATCATAGTTGCCATTGCTGTTTAGGCCTATTATCTTTGCGGACGTCCACTTGAAGAAAGACATCAAGGCCGGCCACATGCGCTGATAGCCCTTCGCGGCTTTTGCCCATGTTAGATAATTTCTGGATCTCTTTCATAGTGGTGCGAAGCATTAGGCGTTGTTCCGTTATATCGAGAGTTAATTTGAAAGAGCCTTCTCCTAAATCTTCAGAATTTTGAGGATTAGGGTCAATTGCCATCACAAAATTTGATTGTCCGATAAGAACTTTCTTTTCAAGCGCTACGCCTTTCAAAAGATGATTTAACTCATCCCCTGTGATTTTGAAAGTTACGGAATTTTCGGTGATCTTAATTTTCACGGTATTCCCACCGCCTTTTTCCATTCTTCGGGCGTATTGGCATTGATCATTAATCCCTCAAAATCTTGGGGAAGATTTAGCGGGCGGATATCATTTGCGTCTAGAAGTCTCTGTACAGATTTTTCGTGGTTTAGTTTGAAAGGTGGTGTCAGAAAGGCCGGCAAAGGCCATCCGGTAAAATAACATCCCCTTTTTTGTGAAATTAGTTCTTTAAGGATTTCCGGCCTCAAAAGCGGCATATCGACTGGAACAAAAATGTATCCTTGGTAGCCGGGCTTACGTTTTAAAACATCACGGATAGCCGCTGCTGGACCGGCATGAATTTCATCATCTTCAAGGCACGGATATCCTTCCAAGGACCCGCTAATGAAAACATCCTCTATTCCGGTTCTTTTCAGGATATTCAACATATGCTCTGCCATGGGTTTTCCTTTGTAAAACAAAAGCGCTTTATTCTGACCCATGCGGCTTGATTTTCCTCCTGCCAGCACAATTCCCGCAATCTGTTTCAAATCAGGTATTTCCCCATTGTGCTTTTTACCGAGTTGCGTGTGGTTTGGCTGAGTCTGTTCATTTAGTGAGTGACCTGGCAGCCATTCACTTTTCCCGGCCTGGTAGTGTTCCTGCTTCCAGATGGGCGCCCGTTTTTTGATTTCCTCAATGACATAACGGCAGGCTTCAAAACTCCCCGCCCTGTGTGCGGAACTGACGGCGATTGCGATGCTGATGCCGCCGACGGCTAGTTCGCCTTTATAGTGAAAAACGGCATAGCGGGTCCCAGACCACAAATTCTGCGCTTCCCGACATATCTCGTAAAAAGCTTTCTCCGCGAGTTTTTCCTGTGCGTCATAGGCGATGCCTTGCACCATTTGTCCGTTATGATGATTTCGCACCTTTCCGATAAACAGGTCGATGGCGCCATGAGTATCATCATGAACGCATTGCGTTACTTCATCTATATTAATTTTTGTATCTACAATCCGGGCAACAATCGTCATATTTATCCCCCGCACACTGGAGGCAAAATGGAGAGAGTGCAATCTTTCATAAGAATATAATCATTCGGCAAAATATCAGTATCATTTGCCATAACAGAGTCTTTGATGAGCGCCTTGTGTCCTTCTCCAAGGATAGAAGAAAGGACAGATTTGATCTGGGCGATAGAGGAGGGAGATTCACATGTTATTCTTTGAGAAGACCCCAACTTCCGGAAAGCCCCATAAAATTGAATGGTGATATTCATTATTTTAACTCCTCAAATCCTTGTTTTCTGATTTTATCAAGCGCATCTCCAATAAAAGGTGAGATGATTTCCCAACATTCCTTTACGGCTTTAGGGGATCCCGGAAAAGCGATCACCAGCGTTGCTCCAACCATCCCCGCGGTCGTGCGCGATAGCCAGGCAGTATCCGTGTGATGCAGGCTTTCGGCGCGCAGCATATCGCCCAGTCCGTCCAGCATCCGTTCGCTAATATTTTGCAGCACATCTGGTGTGACATCCCGTGGTCCGGGACCTGTTCCACCACAAGCAATAAGCAGATCGAGCTTCTGCTTTTGACAGGTCTCAAGAATCACTTGAGCGATTTTATCTTTTTCATCGGGAATAAGGGTGTAGGAGGAAAGTTCTGATCCTGCGTCTTTTAAAAAAGTTTTAAGGATTTCACCGGATTGATCGGCATATTCGCCCTTTGAGGCACGGTCGCTCATGACCAGAATTCCGGTGCGTTTTCCTTTCATAAAAGCAGGATCTGGCAACTGTGCCGCCAGCCATTCGGGAATGCCGCCGGGGCTGATCCAAACGCCGCTTTTTCCGCCGGTTTTTATGAGAAGACGAATTCCATCGATGGATAAATTAGGGTCTGTACCTTTGGTAAGATCCCAGATTGTCAGTAACGCGGCATTCACGCCTGCCAACGCTTCCATCTCTACGCCAGTTTTTGCAAATGCAACGGCCTGCGTGTATACGGTAATGCTACAGTCTTCCGCACTCATATCGCAGTGAATGCTGACCTGATCAAGTGTCAAAGTATGGCACATTGGAATAAGATCGGGTGTTTTCTTCGCCCCCATTATGCCGGCGGCCTCTGCCAGAGCCAAAACATTTCCTTTAGGCAAAGCATTATTCTGTATGGCCTCGAAGGCTTCCTTGTTCATGCGGATTGTGCCGCACGCAACCGCGCGGCGGCGCGTTGGGCGTTTTCTGCCAACATCAATCATCTTAAAATTGGATTGGTTGCTGACATCAAATTTGACGGTCTCTAATGTGTTTTTCATTCTTATTTTCCTTTTTATCCTCCAATGGATGCCAAGTGCGGAGTTGCTCCTGTATTTCCATCGTGCAAGAAATGAGTTGATTTCTTAAAATTCATCAAGCTCAGAATTTTATCTTTTAATTCTTCGCTTTGATCTTCTGATTGCAATAAAGGCCTTAATGAATAACCGCCTTCCCCAAACAAGCATAAGTGTAAGTTCCCCTTGGCGGAGACACGCAGGCGGTTGCATGTTTTGCAAAAATCTTTTGAATAAGGCGCGATCAGGCCGATTGTGCCAATGCTTTTATCATTTTGAAACTCAAGGGCAGGGCCGGCGCCATCCGTGCGCGGTAGAATGGCCCAACCTCTTTGTAGCAACTTCTCTGTCACTGCTGTACCGGATAGATGATGCTCTGCAAAATACGCCGTATTTTCGCCCGTCCGCATCAATTCTATAAAACGCAAGGATATCGGTTTATCTGACACAAAATCAATAAACCCGTCCAGCTCATCGTCATTTAGGCCTTTAAGTAGAACCGTATTGATTTTAACATTTTTGAATCCAACTTTAAAACATTCCTGTATGCCTTCAAGAATTTCATCTAGGCGGTTATGGCCGGTAATTTTCTCAAATTGCTCCGGTTTCAAAGAATCGATGCTGATATTGATGGCCCGGAGCCCCGCATTGTAATAATCTCTAGCGCGTTCGGGCAACTTGTAACCGTTGGTAGTAAAAGCTAGTTTGCGGATACCGGGGATAGATGAGATATCTTGCGCGATATCGAGAAAATCCGGTCGCACAGTCGGTTCACCTCCTGTCAGACGGATCTTCCAAGCGCCAAGAGCTGCAAAAGATTCCACCAGTCTGCGGATTTCACCGCGGCTTAAAAAACTATCGCACCCGGTTTTTTTATAACCGTCCGGCAGGCAATACGAACAACGAAAGTTGCACACATCTGTAACTGACAGACGCAAGTAAGGAAAGCGCCGTCCAAAATTATCCGCAATCTGCGGGTTGTCGTTCACTTTATAGTCTCCTTTCCAAATTGGGGAGGCCGGGGCGTTTCCACCCTCGACCCCGGCTGACTGTCCGTACCTCAAGAAATGAGACCTTAGGCTCAGCAAGCTCGGAGCTGCCATAAGAATATGGCAAGACTTATCCTTGCATTATGGTCAGAATTTAAGTAAGGCGACTTGATCTGAATCAAGCGTCTAAATAGGCTTTAAAAGTCCAATTTTAGGGCAATTCACAGCGAGTTGAGCTTTTCTGAGTATATCATCGTATTTGAAATTAGTTTATTATGACATATAATTTTCAGAAAAGATCGCCACTCTTTCCGAGTTTGATCGACGCAGTTACTCCAGGCAAAAAAAGAACAAGAGGCAATGGATGAGTCTAGTACAGGCAATTAAGAAAGCCGCTTTTTTTCAGGGTATTGATCAAGAAACCCTGGAACATCTAGCCAAGCAGTGCCATCAAAGAACCTGCGCAAAAGGAAGGCATCTCTTTGCAATGGGAGATCAGGCCGATGTATTTTTTATCATTTTGCAAGGATGGGTCAAGCTATATCGTATGTCCAGGGATGGTGAAGAGGTAATAATTCATGTCTTTGGACCAGGCGAGTCTTTTGCCGAGGCTGCTGTTTTTAACGACAGTAAAACATATCCGGTGAATGCACAGGCAGTTGAAGATGTTGTGGTTATCGAAGTGCCCCGTAGCTTCTTTGTCAGAAAAATAGAGAATGACAGCCGTTTTGCTCTTCGTTTATTGGGAGCGATTGCCGCTCGTCAGCACTATTTAGTGCAGCAGCTAGAGCAGGTGACTACACGCACCGCGCCACAACGAATCGGTGTTTTCCTCGTTCGTTTCTGCAAAATGGAGAAGCAGAGAAAAGGGGGGTGGTTAGTGGATTTACCGTATGATAAATCAATCATTTCTACTCGTCTAAACATCAAACCGGAAACATTCTCCCGGGCATTGGCGAAACTAGAGCCCCATGGAGTCAGCGTCCAAGATGGCAATATCTGCATCATAGATATGGAAAGATTGACGGAGTTTTGCGATCTATCCATGCGCGAAGTCCCATGTTGATATCCTTTTCTATGCTTCTTGTCCGTCAGGCCTTGGCGCAAATAGCATCCGAGCATAATCCTGTTGCGGCCAGTAAACCAAGGCCAATCACAAGCCAGCCATAACCGACAGTTAGCTGACTTAGGCTTTAAAGCCTTCGGAGTGCCTTGCTTTTTGCAAGGCATTGGCGATAGATAAGTAAAAAGACGGCACTTGATTGCAATCAAGCAGGATCAGGTCATCTTGCCGCAACACCGTTGGGGCCTTCCCCAACAGGTATAGAACGAACGGCGCTTTCTGATTTCAAATCAACCACGCTGAGCGTGTTTGCCACGCTATTGGTAATAAAGGCTTGCGTGCCGTCCGCAGCGATCGCCACACCGTGTGCCCCAGTACCAGTAGTGATAAAGCTTACCTTGTCATTATCAAGATTGACGACAGAAATACGATTATCTGGTTTTTCTTTGCTTCCCTGATTGGCAACAACAATGCGTTTGCCGTCAGGTGTGTAGCATAACTGCGCGGGGCCGTTGCCAACGTTGTATTTCTTCACAAGACGTGCTTTGTCAATATTGATAATTCCAATTCTACTCTCATCAAACAGTGAAATAGCTACATGATGACCATCGGGTGAAAAGGCAACCTGTATAGGTCTTTTACCAGCCCTGATTTTGGCTTTTTCTTTTCCAGCAGCTACATCAACCAGTGACATGGTCTTATCTTGGATGTTGGCTATGGCCAGCCATTTACCATCAGGCGACAAACGAAGTCCATGCGGATAGATACCAACCGCAATAGTATTCAAGATCTTCCCTTGAACATAATCTACGACCAGCAAGCTATTGCTTTCTGAATCCGTAACATAGGCAGTATGCCCATCCTCTGCCGGAACCACATGTGCAAGATGTTTCCCAAGATTAATCTGTCTTACAAGTTTTGGTGTACTATCCGAAACATTAAAAACGAGAAGCTTTCCAGCTTTGTGATCATGCGCCATTCCCGTGGCTAACAGTGTTTTGCCATCACGCGTAATGTCAACATTATGAGGCATGGCGGGCATATCGACTTTCTGCGCGATAGCCTTTTCAGTATCGACTACGGATATTGTCATGCTCTCTTCATTGGCAGTATAAACAGTCGAAGCGAAAGCCTGACTAGAAACAAGAAAGATAAATAGTAATACCAGTGAAAGAATTTTCATCTTCGTCCTCCGTAACAAAAAAACTCACGCAGCCTGTCCATCCGGCCTTGATGTGAAAAGCATGGGTGTATAAATCCATAAATAGGCCAAAAAGCACAAGCACCATATAAGAGCAGATCCGATAACCCATTCGCTCATATATTCCGGTGTTAGGATGGGACCAAAAACGCGCATGAGGGCGGCAAGCTGAATGGCGAAGAAAGAAAAGGTTGTTAAGCCGCCAACTTTTAGTTCACGCCCCGTATGCCCCAGCGTGACACGGCAGATCATCCCGAGGATCATGGAACCAATGCATCCCGCCGTCAGAGCATGGATCACAATAGGCACCGTGAGCAGGCCTAATCCTGTTGAGGCCAGTAAACCGAGGCCAATCACAAGCCAGCCATAACCGGCATGAAGGATCCATAGAAGCGGATCATCAAAAGTCTTAAGCGTATGATAATGGTACATACGTAAGCCATGGATAATGCAGGAGAGTGCTGCACATATGGTCAGAGCTAGCGTCTCTTTGGCAAAAACAAGGCATAGCGCCACCGCCAGTAGTGAGGCGAGCGCTGCCATATCCAGTTTCAATTGGTCGGTCTGGTAAGTTTCAATGCCTTTGCGTCGGAGAGCCGCGACTGTGAATGCTGGAATAATACGCCCTCCGATCAGGGATACCATAATCAGAATCATCATCAGCGCAACGTGCAAGGCCACTATATTTGACGTGATTAAAAACCAGATATCGCACACCAAAAGAACGCTCAAGAGTGTTAGAAAGATAAAATTCCGCTTGTTCCAACTTTTGAACAAAGGAATAGCAAGAGATACTACCAGAGCGGGAATAAATGAGACTGCGATCATCACAACCGAAAAATGTGGTAAACCCAGATCAAAGTTCAGAACGATCCGTCCCGAAAGCCAGAGGCAACAGAGCCCGGCCAGATGTATTTGCCTCACTGGAGCGCCCCCCGTCCAGTTGGCGACAGCAGTTAAAAGAAACCCCGCAACAATTGCTAAGCTAAATCCATAGATCATTTCGTGGGCATGCCAAGATATTGGATCTAACATAATAAAAGCTGGCGGCGTGTATAAGCCTGCATAAAACATACCCCAGAACCCTATTGAAAGAATGCTGTATAATGCGCCTAAAAGAAAGAACGGTCTGAACCCACGCCCCCAGAAAGGGGCCATGAAAATAGTGTGGAATAACTCCAGCATGGTATATTTCTCCGGGTTCTGTGAATATCCTTCACATACAAGAATCTAAATAAGTGCTTTTAGATGTGTTTGACTCAGATCAACACACTACGGCAGTTACTGAACCAGAGGAGTGTGAATTCCTTCTAGGCGGAAACCGCTAATTTTGCAGCGCCCGGCTAGCAGTTGAATATATTGATGGAAGGCGCGGCGCCAGCTTTTTTCATGAAGTTCTCTAGCAATCCATTCCGAGACGTTTCCGAAAGGAAGCTGCTTGCCCTGCACGCATTTGTGCACCTTGATGATATGATAGCCAACCTCTGATGCTACAGGTTCAGCGCTCAGCTCGCCTTCTTTCATCGAGAAAAGGGCTTTTTCAAATGCGGGCATTGTTTGTCCCCGGCTTATCTGACCCAATCTGCCCCAATTTTTTGCGGAGGAGCAAGATGATTCATTCCGGGCTATGGCTTTAAAGAGCTGAGGTGACTCTTTCAGTCTGATTAAGGCCGTCTTTGCTTTTAATAAGGCTTCCGTTCGCGCCCCTTCATCGTCAGGCGGAGCTATGTAAAGAATATGTGAAACTTCAAAAAGCGGAGATGTATAAAACCGATCCTTATTATTTTCGTAATAACGTTTACAAGTCTCTTTATCCGCATTTGGTACGGTGACTTCCCGAGCAAGCAAATCTTCAATAATTGGATCCGGGTTTTTGATAGCCTCGTTTCTTTGACAAAGGCCAATCTCAGAGGCTCTCTGAATAAGAATTTCGCGTATTACTAGGGCGCGCATTGCTTCGTACTTTGCAGAAAATAAGCTTTCTGCCGCGTGATACTGAACTTCGGTGTTTATCTCATCTGGCGTTATTTTGATGCCATTTATTTCTATACTAGGGGCCTGGATCATCATAGTAGCTTCTCCTTGTTATGTAGGCCGTTTGCGAACGATTTGATAGGGGCGCGCTATATAGCCGATTGGAGCGCTCAAGGCATGGACAAGCCGTGTAAAAGGGAACACGAGTAAGATAAAAAGCCCAAGAGTAATGTGAAGTTTAAAAACGAGAGCTACGTCCGTCACAAAAAGATGGGCATTTCCATGGAGAGTGATAATGTGCTGCGCCCAACTCATGAACTTGACCATTTCATGCCCGTCAAGATGATACATGGAAACAGGAATCGTACACATGCCCAGAACGAGTTGTGCCAGAAGCAGAACAAGAATGGCGATATCTGCAAATGAGCTGTTATTACGAATGCGTCTATCGAATAGACGTCTGTGCAACAGAAGGCAAAGACCGATAAAACAAAATACTCCGGCGATTCCGCCCGCCGTAATGGCCAGAAGCTGTTTGGCGCTGTGGGAAATACCAAGTGCGTCAAAAATCTGAATAGGGGTGAGTAAGCCGATGGCATGACCAGCAAGAATAACTAAAATCCCTAGATGGAACAGGATACTTCCGATAATGAGCTGTTTGCGCCGTAAAAGCTGGCTTGATTTCGTGCGCCAGGAATACGGATCACGGTCGAAGCGTAAAATACTGCCAAGCAGGAAAGCCGCAATCGCAATATAAGGAAAAATCTGAAAGAGAAAAAAATCCAGAGAACTGCCCATGGTTATATCCTTTCTTCTTTGAAATCATTGAGGCGCGCGAGCATTTCCTCAGCTTTTGGACATCCGCTATCCATACCCGTAGTTTGCTTTGTATTTTCAAAAGCAAATTGTTCTTCCCATTCTTTGTCAATTTCTGCTGGGCTTAAGGCATTACCGCAAGACTTTCGCAAGGATTCTTCTACGGCTTTTGGATCTGGTGAACGGGATGCTGTTTCAATAAAAGCGTTCAAAACATGAGCATAAACGGAGTTTCTATTTTTTAGTCTTTCGGCAAGGGCAGAGAGGATATTGACGATACTGCCAATAGTCTCGGATGCTTCGAGAGGGGGCAGTGTCGATACATATTCGGCAAAAAGAGGCAAATAATCCGGTGTTTCTTGTGTGCTGATAAAAAGTCCAACATCTTCATAGACTTTCATTAAGTCTACGAGAGCCTGTCCCCGGTCACGCGAGTCTCCGTGAATATGTTCGAATAGATGCAAAGAAAGAGAAGGGGTACGGTCAAAGAGAGACACATAGTCTTCCTGCAAGTCTAAAAGAGTACATTTCCGGAAGTTCTCGAAGAATGCATCAAGGGAGCCTAAAGTCTTTTGGCTAAGCCATTTTTCAGCTCGCAGGAATTTAGCGCATTCACCCAAGACTTCTTCATGGGTGTCTTGAGGGTATGTCATCAAAAATCCGAGAATTTTAATAGTACGCATTTTTATCCTATTTCTGGTTTTGGTCTTGGTCTTTCTGTTGATTGTGGCTGCCATTGCAGCCGCAGCAGCCGCCTTGCCGATGCGCAATTTGTGCTGCATTATCTTGGCGGGAAGGTTGATTTTGCAGATGGTCCTGATTTTTGGGTTTTAATCCCATGGCCTTTAAGAAATTCATGTTGTCGTCTCCTTGGTTTGAGTTTATCCGCATCCGCCGCCGCAACTGCCACCACCACATCCGCTTTTACCGGTCGATGTTTTATCATAGAAGTCGCGTTCAAAAATTGTATTGACTCGGTTGTCTTTTGTGCTGGCAGATCTTCCCCGCGTTTGCTTTGGATGTTCAAAGAGATCAATGGCACTATTACTGTGGCTAGAACAACCATTACCGAATGAGAAGCCACAGCCGCCACTTTCACCGAAAGCATCTAGCGTTTCCTCACGATGACCTGTGGGAATAACATAGCGATCTTCATAATTGGCAATCGCCATGATCTTGTACATATCCTCAACTAGATCTGTGGTCAGTCCGACATCATCCAGAATACTAGCGTCAGGATTGCCTTCGAACATTTTGCCGCGCATATAATGGCGCATCGCTATCATGCGTTTTAGACCCAGGCGGATCGGTTCTTCTTTGCCGCCGGTCAATAAGTTAGCCAGGTATTTAACTGGGATGCGCATGTCATCTAGATCAGGCATGATGCCATCGGCGCGAGTTGGTATTTTGCCCTGCGCTGCCGCCGATTGCACGGGGGAAAGCGGTGGAATGTACCATACCATTGGTAAGGTACGGTATTCCGGATGTAGCGGGAAGGCTACCTTCCAGTCAATCGCCATTTTGTAAACAGGAGATTTCTGCGCACCTTCGATCCAGTTTTCGGGGATTCCATCGCGGCGCGCCTGTGCAATGACTTCCGGATCGTGCGGGTCCAGGAAGATATTGCACATAGCCTCATAAAGATCTTCTTCATTTTCGCAGCTTGCTGCTTCCTGAATACGATCTGCATCGTACAGAATCACCCCCAGATATCGAATGCGGCCAACGCAGGTTTCGGAGCAGACGGTCGGTTCCCCATTTTCAATGCGCGGATAGCAAAACGTACATTTTTCTGCCTTACCTGTGCTCCAATTGTAGTAGATTTTCTTGTATGGACACCCGGAAATACACATGCGCCAACCTCGGCATTTGTCCTGATCTACCAGAACGATCCCATCTTCCTCGCGCTTGTAAATGGATCCGGATGGACATGAAGCAACGCAAGTCGGATTAAGGCAGTGTTCGCACAAGCGGGGAAGATACATCATAAATGTATTCTCGAACTCACCGTACATTTCTTTTTCGATATCTTTAAAATTGTAGTCTTTTTTCCGGTGCTCGAATTCTGTTCCTAGAATTTCTTCCCAGTTTGGACCCCATTGCACTTTTTCCATGCGCTCACCGGTAACTAACGAACGCGGGCGGGCAGTGGGCATAGTTTTCATCTCTGGAGCTTTCTGAAGATGATCGTAATCGAAAGTGAATGGCTCGTAATAATCGTCAATTTCCGGCAAGCTTGGATTACCGAAAATATTAGCCAGAATGCGCCAGCGGCTACCCTGTTTGGGATGGATTTTACCATTTGAATGGCGTTCCCAGCCGCCCTTCCATTTTCTTTGGTTTTCCCATTCTTTCGGATATCCAACGCCAGGTTTCGTTTCTACATTATTAAACCAAGCATATTCAACACCTTCACGAGATGTCCATACATTCTTGCAGGTTACCGAGCAGGTATGACAGCCGATACATTTATCCAGATTAAGGACTTTTCCTATTTGTGCGCGTACTTTCATGTTATATTGCTGCCTTCATTTGAGACGGTTCATCCATCCAATTCACCTTGTCCATTTTGCGAACAATAACGAACTCATCACGGTTGGAACCTACCGTGCCGTAATAGTTGAATCCATATGACAACTGCGCATAGCCGCCTATCATATGCGTCGGCTTCACGGTTGCGCGGGTGACGGAATTGTGAATGCCTCCGCGCGCATTGGTGATTTTGCTGCCTGGCGTATGCACCAGCTTTTCCTGCGCGTGATACATCATCATCATGCCTTCATTGACGCGTTGTGATACAACAGCACGGGCAACAATGGCGCCGTTAGTGTTAAACACCTCCAGCCAATCATTATCCTTTACACCAATTTTTCTTGCATCTGTTTCGCTGACCCAGACAATCGGTCCGCCGCGTGAGAGCGTAAGCATATGAAGATTGTCGCTATAGGTTGAATGAATACCCCATTTCTGGTGTGGTGTGATGAAGTTTAGCAGGATAGTCGGCGACTCTTTTCCATGTTTATCCAGCATATGCTGTACGGTGCGCGTATTGATTGGTGGACGGTAAGAAACCAAGGCTTCACCGAAATCGATCATCCATGGATGATCCTGATATAGCTGCTGGCGGCCTGTGAGCGTACGCCAGGGGATAAATTCATGGACGTTGGTATAACCTGCATTATAGCAGACATGCTCGGACTCAATACCGCTCCATGTGGGCGAACTGATAATTTTACGCGGCTGTGCTTGAATATCACGGAAGCGGATTTTTTCTTCTTCCTTAGGCAGTGCCAGGTGCGTGTGATTACGTCCTGTGATCTTGCTAAGCGCCGCCCATGCCTTGACGGCGACTTCTCCGTTAGTTTCAGGAGCAAGAGAAAGCACCGTTTCGCAGGCATCAATATCGCTCTCGATCTTGACGCGTCCGTGTTTTTCGCCATTTAGTTTTTTTAGGAAGTTGACTTCGTGTTGCGTGTTCCAGCCAATCCCCTTGCCGCCATTGCCCAATTTCTCCATAAGGGGCCCAAGCGTTGTAAATCGTTCATAAGTCGCAGGGTAATCGCGCTCGACCACTTTCATGGTTGGGGCTGTTTTGCCCGGAATAAGCGAGCATTCGCCCTTGCGCCATTCTTTTACATCGGGCTGAGATAATTCTCCAGCCGTGTCGTGCTGAATGGGGTTTAAGACAATCTCTTTTTCCACGCCCAGATGGCCAACACATAGTTCCGAGAACTTTTTGGCCAACCCTTTATAGATCTCCCAATCAGATTTGCTTTGCCATACAGGATCGATAGCTTTTGACAGCGGATGAATAAAAGGGTGCATGTCTGATGTGTTGAGATCATTCTTTTCGTACCAGCTTGCGGTCGGCAAAACGATATCGGAATACATACAAGTGGTGGACATACGGAAATCAAGCGTTACCACGAGGTCGAGTTTTCCTTCGGGTGCTTTATCATGCCAGACCACTTCGGAAGACCGACCTGAGCCTTCATCGCCTAAATCCTTGCCCTGAACGCCGTGCTGAGTGCCTAGGAAGTGTTTGAGGAAATACTCGTGACCCTTACCGCTGGAGCCAAGAATATTCGAACGCCAGACAAACATATTGCGCGGCCAGTTTGCAGGATTGTCGGGATCCTCGCACGACATGCGCAAATCGCCACGGCTGAGGCGGTCAACGACATGCTCAACCGGATCGCGTCCTATGTCTTCGGCTTGTTTAACAAGCGAAAGCGGGTTTTCTTCCAATTGAGGTGCTGACGGCAGCCACCCCATGCGCTCAGAGCGGATATTGCAATCAATCAATGAACCAGCCCATTTACTGCGATCCGCCAGTGGGGAGAGGATCTCATCCAACTCCAGTGTCTCATAGCGCCATTGATCAGTGTGGGCATAAAAGAATGAAGTTGAATTTTGTTGACGCGGTGGACGGTTCCAGTCCAGCGCAAAAGCTAACGGTGCCCAGCCCGTTTGCGGCCGCAATTTCTCTTGCCCAACATAATGCGACCAGCCGCCGCCTGATTGGCCAATGCAGCCGCAGAATACCAGCATATTAATACAGGCACGGTAATTCATGTCCATGTGATACCAGTGGTTCATTGCCGCGCCGATGATGATCATCGATTTGCCCTTGGTAGTATGGGCATTCTGCGCGAAGGCGCGGGCCACCTGAATAACCTTTTCAGCCGGAACTCCGGTAATACTTTCCTGCCATTTCGGCGTATAGGGGATATTTTCTTTATAATCTGAGGCAACATGATCGCCGTCCAAACCAGTGCGGCAAATACCGTACTGAGCACAGAGTAAATCAAAAACGCAGGCGACGGGAACTTTTTCACCGTTCAAATCAAGAATGCGGACGGGGATATTGCGCTCCAGAACATCTTCGCGTTTGTTTGGTTCAAAATAACCTGTCTCATGGACTTGTCCGCCGAAATAGGGGAAGCCGACCTTAACAACATTGTCATGAACGCCAAGCAATGTCTTGCGCGGACGAAAGCTTTTTCCAGTTTGGGCATTGGTCGGAACGATATTCCACTTACCTTCTTCACCCCAGCGAAAGCCAATTGAACCGGTTGGGACGGTAATCTGATCGGTTTCCTCATCAAAGCAAACGGTTTTCCATTCAGGGTTGTTTTTCTCGTTCAGATCCCCTTTGAAATCTGATGCGCGCAACATGCGTCCGGGCACGAAACGTCCGCCATGTTTCACCAGCTTGACAAGGAACGGCATGTCCGAATATGTGCGACAATAACTGTCAAAATAGTCCGATGTTTTATCGAGGTGAAACTCTTTGAGAATCACATGCGCCATCGACATGGCCAGTGCTGCATCGGTTCCCTGACGCGGATTAAGCCAGATATCACCAAATTTAGATGCCTCGGAATAGTCAGGAGTGATTGTGACAACTTGTGTGCCTTTGTAACGCGCTTCGGTCATAAAGTGCGCATCTGGTGTGCGGGTTTGAGGAACGTTCGATCCCCACATGATGATAAAACCGGAATTATACCAATCCGCACTTTCCGGTACGTCTGTCTGTTCCCCCCACGTTTGTGGGCTGGAAGGGGGAAGGTCGCAATACCAATCGTAAAAGCTCATGCAAACGCCGCCGAGCAAGGAGATATAGCGTGAACCAGCCGCATAGGAAATCATTGACATCGCCGGAATGGGCGAGAAACCAATAATCCGGTCGGGGCCATGCTCCTTAATAGTATATATATTGGACGCGGTCACAATCTCATTCACTTCGTCCCATCCCGCCCGTACAAATCCACCGCGGCCACGAACATTTTGATAAGATTGCCGTAAGGTAGGATCGGCCTGAATAGCGGCCCACGCTTTAACAGGATCCTCGCCAACCTGTTTCTTCATTGTACGCCATAGATCAAGAAGTCGTTTTCTGACCATTGGGTATTTGAGGCGATTGGCCGAATAGATATACCAGCTGTAGCTCGCGCCGCGGGCACAGCCGCGTGGCTCATGATTTGGAAGATCAGGGCGCGTGCGCGGATAGTCAGTTTGTTGTGTTTCCCATGTAATAAGACCGCTTTTAACGTAAATTTTCCAAGAGCAAGAACCTGTGCAGTTTACGCCATGCGTGGATCTGACAATTTTATCATGCGCCCAGCGATCGCGATAGGCTTTCTCCCATCCGCGATTTTCGTCCGTCGTGATGCCGTGCCCATCAGAGAAGTGTTCGTGTTTTTTGGTAAAATAGCTGATGCGGTCGATAAAATAACTCATAATGCAAGGCTCCTTATTCTCTTGGATAGTCGCGTGTAACGCGCGAGTCCCCCTTGATCTAAATCAAGGGGATTGAATTTATTACGGGTTTTTGTATTTGGCCCCAGGATGCAAATAAGAGGCCCAGTTTAGGAGCAAGCACAGCACATAGAACCCAGCAAATCCATATAAGGCTTGTTCTGGAAGTCCTTTTTCGATTTGCTCACCAAACACAGTCGGAATAATGAAGGCTCCATACGCAGCAACAGCCGATGTCCAGCCCAGAACAGGTCCGGCTTGCTGACGGTCGAAGACAACGGCTATAGTGCGGAAGGTCGATCCGTTACCGATCCCGGCGGCAAGAAATAGCGCCATGAAAGTCAGAAAGAACGGTATAAAATAGATTTCAGGAGTGGCCGACGCATAAGAAGCTTGCATATAATGCGCTGCGCCAAGCGCACCAGCGATCATAATCACCGAACAAATCTGTGTAACCAGTGCGCCGCCAAGCTTATCGGAGAGCCAGCCGCCTATGGGACGAATAATCGCGCCAATGAATGGGCCTATCCAGGCGTAGGTTAAAGCGCTTGGCGCATTTGGATTGGCCAGCGTATGGGTCAAGACACCATCGGGTCCAGCGATATGCTGAAAGCCAAAGATCACTTTGATCGAGAGCGGCAGAGCAGCGGAAAAACCGATAAAGGACCCGAAGGTCATGGTATAGATGATAGTCATGATCCAGGTGTGAGGATGCCGGAAAATAGCATATTGTTTGCGCACACGCTGACTGAGACCAGGCAAGATAGCCAAGATGCCGACGGTGACTGCAATCACGCCGGGTAAAATGAGCCACTTGCTAATAGTCAAGCCAGAACCGTTTGCGCTTTCAGGCAGAATCAACCACAATCCTAGCGCCGAAGCAGCCAATCCGACTCCATACATAATCGTGATTTTAAAGAAAGATGAGCCTGCTCCGCCAATGTCAGGCGAAACATGCTCATCCCGTATATTGCTGATCAAAGTCCATGAAAGGACGGTAAGTGGAATTAAGATTACAGCCCAGATATAGCCGGAATTGAAAATCCAAGTCTCTGAGCCAGCTGGGATTTTACCGATCATAGTTCCGGAGTCGCTTGTGAGTATCATCGGATCCCCGCCAAACAAGCCAAACGTCATTACAAAAGGAATAAGGATTTGGGTTATGGTGACGCCGAAGTTTCCAAGGCCGGCGTTGAGGCCAAGGGAGAGTCCTTGCATCCTCTTTGGGAAAAAGAAACTGATATTTGACATCGAGGATGCAAAATTCCCGCCACCAAAGCCGCAGAGTAGGGCAAGAAGCTGAAATACCCAGAGTGGCGTATGGACATTCTGCAAGGCCAGGCCTGTACCAATGGCGGGGGCGATCAAAAGGGCTGTGGTAAAGAAAAGTGTGTTCTTGCCACCTGCAATACGAATAAAGAATGAGGCTGGAATGCGCAGCGTTGCGCCGGTCAAACCTGCAATTGCGTTCAGTGTAAAAAGATCTCCTTTGCTGAAAGGGAAGCCCAGGTTAAGCATTTGTACTGTAATAACACTCCAGTATATCCAGACCGCAAAACCGCAGAGTAGGCAAGGAATAGAGATCCAGAGCGTACGCCAAGAGATCGTTTTTCCTTCGGATTCCCAAAAATTTTCTTTTTCCGGGTCCCATTTATAAATATCTTTCGCCATCGTTTTTCTCCTTTTTATTTTTTCATTTGGTTTGGGGCATCGCCCAGTTCGGGCAAGTATTTCGATTTTTCGAGATTGCGCTCCATGATGACGACGGTAATATGCATCCATAACAATGCAATCGCGACCAGGGCAAACATCAGCATAAAGCAGCTTGTCCAGACACCAATCCAGTCATTCATCAAGCCGAAGGCAAGAGGCAGAAAGAATCCCCCAAGGCCGCCAATTAGGCCGACGATTCCGGCCACAGAGCCGACGTCGTTCGGGTAGTAAACGGGGATATGTTTGTAAACAGCCGCCTTGCCAAGCGACATGAAAAACCCAAGAATAAAAACGATAATGGTGAAAGGTATGAATCCCCAGCCGAAGCTGAAAGCAATGTCGCTCTTGATCCCATGGATTATATAATCGGTTTCAGGATAGGCCAGCAGGAAGCAGCAGCCCGAGCAAACAAAGAACGTCCAATACATAACGGCTCTTGCGCCATATTTATCGGACATATATCCGCCGGCGGCTCTAAATATCGATCCGGCCACAGAAAAAGAAGCCGCCAACATCCCAGCCTGCTTGATGTCCATGCCGTAAACACCTACATAATAGCGAGGCAGCCATAGGGCGAGCGCAACAAATCCGCCAAAGACGAAGAAGTAGTAAAGAGAAAAACGCCATACTTGCAGTTTCTTAAGAGGCTTTAGCGACTCCCACATGGATTTGGGAACGGTTTTGGATGCTTTTTGCGCCTGAATCTGCGGCTCGTCTTTAGTAAGGAACCAGAACAGGACAGCCATAACAACCAGCGCAGTCGCCCAGACCTGCGCAACCATATGCCAGCCATAGGATACCATAACAAAAGGTGCAACAAACTTTGTAACGGCAGCTCCGATATTGCCCATGCCATACACGCCTAAAGCCGTACCCTGATGCGCTTTGTCATACCATTTAGATAGATAAGAAATCCCTACCACGAAACTGCCGCCGGAAATACCAACGCCTAGCGCTGTGAACAGCATCATCTCGTATGTATCTGCATAAATCAGGCACCATGTGAAAAAGGCGGAAGATAGCATGATCGCCATAAAGATAGGGCGTCCACCATACTGATCTGCCCATACTCCAAAAAAGAGCCGTACCAGAGAGCCTGTTAAGATGGGGGTGCCTATCAGTAAACTAAACTGCGTGTCGTTCAGACCCATGTCTTGCTTGATCTGTACGCCAATAATCGCAAAAATTGTCCACACCGCAAAACAGACGGTAAAGGCGAGGGTTGTAAGGGAAAGTGCGCAGTATTGATTGGTTTTAGGTGTCATTTATTGCCGCTAATACGCTGTGTGGTGAAAAGGCTGTGGTTAAAACTCTTTATTTCTAAATATTTCCGCGCTACTATTACGCTGTAAAAGCCAAGCGAACTTGATTCAGATCAAGAGAAGAAACAAAAGCGCGCTGAAGGTGTGGATATAGTGATCAAATTACCCGAAACCATGAATGGCACAAAGAAACCCCAGTTGTTCGACAATTTGAGCGAGGAAAGCTTACAAAAACTACTTGGTTGCTCAGTGATGCAAGATCATGAGGCAGGTAAGCTCCTTGTCCAACAAGGAGATATGCCGGAGGGAATTTATCTTGTCATTGAAGGGACAATTAAAACTTTTCGTTTGAATGAAGATGGCGGAGAAGCGGTTATACGTATGTTAGAATCCGGTGACACATGCATGGATGCCGTTTTGTTTATGGGGGGGGGCTTCCCCAATATCGGTTCAGACCATAACTAAATGTAAATTATTAATGATACCAGAGAGAATCGTCAAAACGCATGTGCTGACAGATTCCCATTTTGCCGTGAACATTATTCGTATTGTTACGCGGCATTATAGAAACGCGATGCATCAAATTGACGCTATAAACATCAAATCTCCGTTGCAGCGTGTTGGATATTATTTCTTGACCAAGCATCTTGAGGCCGGGCACGAGAATCTTGAATTTACGCTGCCTTTCAAGAAACAGACCATTGCCAATTATTTGGGGATGACACCGGAAACTTTTTCAAGAACGTTAAAGCAGATGAAGGCTATGGGAATAGATGTTGGGGAAGCTGTCATTCGAATGAAAGACTCTTTTTCGCTGTGCCATTTCTGCGATTCTGACACGGCCTCTTTATGTAACAGGCATAATAAGGATAATTGCGGCGATTGTCCGCTCCATTAGGCTGCTAGACTAGGTGACCGTAAGGGTGAGCAGGATAAGCTTCGATGACATCGCCGGTTTTGATATTTTCCTTGTTTTCCGGAACGTGTAACCAGCCATTCATACTCAAAAATGGGCTTACCATGAAAGATTCCTGACCATCTAGAACATTCGCGTTGACAGAGCCATCGTCTTTATACTCCAACCTTCCTTTCAGGATCATATGCAGGCCGGGTTTTTTGGGAAACTCATTCATGACTCTTGCAAAAATAGGACGCTCCGACTTTTCTTTTAGCATTGTGCGCAATGCCTCAAGCACAAAAAAGCGCAATCCAGCAACTGTGGCAACCGGATTGCCTGGCAGACCGAAATAAAGGCATCCCGATGGTAGGATAGCAAATAGATTAGGTTTGCCGGGCTTGAGTTTAATTTTGTGATATAGAATTTTGGCGCCAAATGATTCCAATCCGTTTCTTACAAAATCATAATTTCCGGCCGATACTGCGCCGGACGAAATAATCAAATGAATCCCTTTTTCATCGGCGGTGTTTAAAGTTTCCAAAAAAATATCTTTGTTGTCATGTATGGTATTGCACCCGTGCAAGATTGTCCCACAGGCTGGCAGCAGCGCATGCGCATAAATCCTGTTTGAATTATAAATCTGCCCGTCTTGCAGGGGCTGGCTTAAATCATCAACTAGTTCAGTTCCTGTCGATATAAATAAAGCCCCGGGCTTTTTAAAGACGGGCAGTTTTGAGATTCCTAGGCTAGCCAAGGCGATCATATGTGCCTGAGTTATCCTGTCTCCAACGGACAGAACTGATGTTCCTTTTTTGAAATCCTCGCCAGTACGGCGAATATGTTGTCCCAATTTCGGGGCATTGCTGAACAATATGGTTTCGCTGTGCTGATGTACATCCTCAATAGGAACAATGGCATCCACCCCCTGTGGCAGTGGCGCACCCGTCATAATGCGCCAACAAAATCCTGCTTCTACAATGTTATCTTTGACAGGGTGTCCCGCAGGTATGACGCCTTTTATTTTAAGTCTCACCGGTCGTTCAGGGCTTGCTCCGGCCAAATCATCTAATTTAATAGCAAACCCATCCATGGCAGAGTTATCAAAGGGCTGAATATCGAGGGGCGATAAAAGAAGCTTTGCGCATACACGCCCTAGGGCGCTTTCAAGCGGAATCGTCTCAGCTTCTAATATTATAGAAGAAGCCGTGTCCCTGATTATTTGCAAAGCATCGTGATAAGAAAGCATGACTGTTAGTTTTATCAACCTCCAGCTTGATCGCAAGCAGCTTCATTGCTCATGTTAAAAAATACTGCAACATCAGTAGTTATGTTTACCTTTCCGGCAATAATTATTTTGCCAATGAAAAATCTGTTTGAGTTGACCTAGGTCAAGTCCAAGAATCATTATATGGGGCACTTCTAATTCTGCACCACAATATCTTGTGGTTTGTTCCAGTTTCCATTCTTTCGAATTTCAAAATCTAAATTATTGCGACAATTTTAACCAAAGGAGCACATCATGTCTGAAGCCGTGCGGATTCTCTCTGAAAATCAAGCTGCCAAAGAAATCATACATCCTGCTGATTTGAAAATGAATCAGGTCGTCACACTTTTTGGGGGCACAAAAGTAGATTGTTCGGAAGCGGTAAGTGAATATATTTCAGGATCAGACTGGCGCATAAATGCAAATGCCAATACGGGATACTCCAACGCGGGGTTGATCAACAACGTGGCCGGCAAAGTTATCGCCAATTTCTGGCTTGACGAGATTTATAGCCCGGAAGAAGGACAGGCGCACCGCCAAGGAGATATTCATATCCATGATCTTGATTGTCTAACCGGTTATTGTGCGGGTTGGTCTTTGCGTGCTTTGCTAAACAGCGGATTTAATGGGGTGATCGGGCGTGTTTCCTCTCGTCCGCCACGCCACTTTCGGGAAGCCTTGGGGCAGATGAGTAACTTTCTCGGCATTTTGCAGTCCGAGTGGGCGGGTGCGCAAGCATTTTCCAGTTTCGATACTTATCTGGCTCCTTATGTATTTTATGACCAACTTTCTTTTAAGGAAGTGAAAAAAGCCATCCGTCAGTTTGTCTACAATTTAAATGTTCCGGCACGATGGGGGCAATCGCCGTTCACTAATATTACGCTGGATATTACGGTGCCAGACGATCTTCAAAATCAATTCCCCACATATAATGACCGTCATCTGTTCAAAGGTATTTTTAATGATGACCTACTTTCTAGAGCGCAACAACGGGACATGGGTATTCGTTCACTAGAAGACCTGGCTTTCAAACATTTCGTCAGAGAGATGGAAATGATTAATATTGCTTATTATGAAGTGATGACGGAGGGTGATTCAACGGGACAACCTTTTACATTTCCAATTCCCACAGTAAATATTACAGAAGACTTTGATTGGAATAGCAAGGTAGCAAACGCTATTTTTGAGAACACGGCAAAAGTAGGTTCTTCTTACTTTCAGAATTTTGTCGGCAGTCAGTTTATCGTTGATCCCATAACAAAAGAGCGTAAGCCAAACCCGGAAGCTTATTCTCCCGGAGCGGTGCGCTCGATGTGCTGTCGTCTCCAGCTGGATTTGAGGGAGTTGTTAAAGCGTGGGAATGGACTGTTCGGTTCCGCAGAAATGACTGGGTCAATTGGCGTGGTGACGATGAATATGGCGCGGCTCGGATATCGCTTCAAAAACAACCTTCCTGATTTGATGCGCGAAATCGACCGCTTGATGGATATTTCCAAGTCGACATTGGAAAAGAAAAGAGCTTTTGTGCAAAAGATGTATGATCGCGGCCTTTATCCTTACACGACCCGATATCTTCCATTTTTTCGTAATCACTTCTCTACCATCGGTGTAAATGGCATGAATGAAATAATTCGGAACTTGACGGACGATACTTATGACTTAACAGACGAGTATGGAATTAAAATATGCCTTGATATTCTGGACCATATGCGTTCCAAACTGGTAAAATATCAAGAAGAGACAGGAAGTTTGTATAACCTAGAAGCCACTCCAGCGGAAGGGACGACTTATCGCTTTGCCAAAGAAGATAAAAAGCGTTTCCCAGATATTTTACAGGCGGGGTCTGGCGAAAATATATATTATACAAATTCTTCACAAATTCCTGTGGATTATACCAAAGATCCGTTTGAAGCGCTGGAGCTGCAAAACCGTTTACAATGCAAGTATACGGGGGGAACGGTGTTGCATTTGTATATGAACGAAAAGTTATCTAGTGCAGAATCCTGCAAACGGTTTATTCGCAAAGTTCTGGATACATATCAGTTGCCTTATATTACTGTGACCCCTGTTTTTTCCGTGTGCGATACCCACGGTTACCTGAGTGGCGAACAGCCAGAGTGTCCGCGTTGTCGTGCTAAAACCAAAGTCTGGACGCGGGTCATGGGCTATTTTCGTCCCGTGGATAGCTTTAACAAAGGAAAGCAAGGCGAACACCGCCAGCGCAAGCACTTTGTTGAGGAGTGGGTCGA
This sequence comes from Alphaproteobacteria bacterium, assembly GCA_004295055.1. NCBI lineage: Bacteria > Pseudomonadati > Pseudomonadota > Alphaproteobacteria > Alphaproteobacteria bacterium. Next base: position 59,626 of record SHNJ01000007.1, read on the forward strand.
TACCGGCAGCTTGTTTATGGGGATCTGATAGAGTGGGGGCAAATGCTAATGAAACGTTCAGTGGAAAGTGTTTACAAGACAAGTGTTTTGCCTATTTATTCTGTCACCCCTTTTACCATGCTGGACTTTCCAGGAAGAACGGCTTGCATCATCTGGTTTTCGGGATGTAACATGCGTTGCCCATACTGCCATAACCCTCAAATTGTCAAAGGCGTAGGGAGAGGAAACACGAATCAACTCATGACTTTCTTGAGAAAACGGGCAGGACTGCTGGATGGCGTGGTGCTTTCTGGGGGCGAAGCATCCGCGTATCCTGGCCTAGCCGGTTTGATAAAAGAGGTGAAATCACTAGGTTATGCGGTAAAACTGGATACAAATGGATTGCGTCCGGATGTTGTCTTGGAATTTATTGAGCAAGGGTTGTTAGATTACGTCGCTCTCGACTATAAGGCACCACCAGAAAAATTCAGGCAAGTCACTGGAACGGATAAATATGATATTTTTTCACAGACGCTAGACATTTTGTGCACTCAGAATACAGTGGAATATGAAATTCGTACAACGGTTCACACAGATCTTATAAATGAAAATGATGTTTCAAATATCATCCGCGATCTAGAGAAACGCGGTTATACTGGTATCCACGCAATACAGAATTTTAGGCATAGTGACGAGCGTCCGACACTCGGATTTTTAAGAAATCAAAGCAGGGTTCTTAATTTGGAAGCATTATATATGCCAACACAATTTAAGCTCGAATTCCGGAATTTCTGAAGACATCTTGATTCAGATCGAGGGGGCTTTGAAAGACAGTCTTAACTTTCCGCTTTGGAACCCTACAATTTGCAAGGGCGTCCAACTTATATAATAGGTTTAAGTAAATTGACCTAGGTCAATCCAAAATAATAAGGCATGTCTATCTTCCTTGAGAACATTATCTCAAAATAGTAAGACGAAAACGTGTTGCAATTATCATATAGCACCAATGGCTTGTTAAGCTTGGATTTATTCGCGGCTATTGAGGCCGTTCAACAGGCTGGTTATGCCGGGGTAGAATTATCTTTCGATAAAAAACAATTCAATCCGTTTGAGATGGATCAAAGAGATATTAGGAGTCTGCGGCATTTTCTTGCTCGCTGCGGAATAAAGCCGACCTGCATCGCTACGCCCACGATCACTTTTCTAGCCGACAGGCCGCATGAGCCATCCATGATATGTTTAGACCGGGCCGGCAGAAAACAGCGGATTGATCTGGTTAGGAAGGGGATAGAGATTGCGAAGGCGTTGGGCGCTCCGATTGTCAGTTTCGGCAGTGGCTTTATCCGTGACGAGCATGTCAATCGTCCCAATATTAACCCGTATGAGGTTTTAGCAGAAAGCGTAAATGAGTGCTTAAAAGATATTGGCGATGTGACCTTGGTGATTGAGCCGGAGCCTGGCATGCTGATCGAAACCTTGGATCAAGCCATTGCATTTATTGAATCCGTGGCATCTCCTAATTTTCGTTTGCACATGGATTTGTGCCATGTGTATTGTTCCGAGACGGATTATGCTGGTTCTATATCAAAAGCAACCCCATATACCAAATATCTTCATGTTTCTGATACCGAAGAGGGATGTAACCTCAAGCTCGTTGCTTATTCGCCTGATATGAAGATGAATTTCGGTTTTGCAAATTATCTAATTTATTTTCCAGAAACTTGTGATTTCTTATTTTTGAGTCAAGATCGCGCAATCTTTTTTTATGAAACTCGGCCTTGCGCAGAATTGGCTGCGATTATCGATAATATCATTTCTGACAACAATGTCGGCAGCGTACAACAAATTTATTATCATGACTTGCATCGGACATCGTCTCACTTAGATCGTGAAATAAACACCTATGCCGTTTCAGTTCCGGGGTTAAGTTTTTATGTGCTGGATCGGGCAAAACCTATACTTAAGTATTTGCGCACTTCGAATCCTAAAGAGGGCAATCAAATTATCCTAAAAAGAAAGATTGCAAATAGCCTTACCGACAAGGTTCACTATCATGACATTCCCGGGCGCGGAAAGATTGATTTCGCCAATACATTCGGAATATTGGAAAAAAATGGTTTTTCTGGGTATGCAACGGTCGAACTTTATCATCATGTCGATGCCTGGCAAAAGGCATTGCATGAATCCATCTCTTTTCTATCGACAAAACTAGGACAAGGGGAGATCTCAGAATGAGAGACTCGGCACAATACTTAGATATAGATGATTGGTCATCGGATGCAATGGGCGAGATTGACCATCGCCTGGTAAAAGCCCCATATGTGCGATTGTCTGCTTTCAAGAAAGGAATACGATCAGACGCAGTGTATGTGTTTGATTTGCGTGTCACGCAACCGGGACAAAATTTCATGACTACGGAGTTAATCCATTCTATGGAACATTTTCTGCTGTATGGGTTCCGCGAGCATTTGCCGCACTCATTTGTCAGCGTAGCCCCGATGGGGTGCCAGACAGGATTTTATTTGGTAACATTGAACGAAAGCGGAAAAGAAACCATTTGCAATGCTTATAAAAACGCATTGGAATATATTCTAAGAGCGTCATCAGTGCCATATGCGAATCCACGCGACTGCGGGCAGTCTGTGCACCATAGTTTGGCACAGTGTCAGAATATTGCATGGTATTTATTGGACAACCAAGCTGGCTGGCTTGACGTATTTGAGCAAGCCGCATGAATGGAAATACTCCGGGTTTGTGGGCGGTTTCCTGCCCAAAAAGCATCCAATACGACATTGCAGTTTGTGGAGATATTTTTGAGAAAGAAAATGATGCGCTTGCGTCTATTGGCGCAGGATACGGCTCCCGCCGTTTTATTGTGCTCGATAGTAAGTTAGAGTCTTGGGAATCAAAGATAAAATCTTATTTTGATAGTCTTGGCATCGTAACCAAGATCGTCTTGTTCCAGGCCGGCGAAGAAAACAAGACAATTGCTGGAGCTATGCGTCTAATAGATGTTTTAGATATCTTTCCGATTAACCGGCGTAGCGAGCCAATCATTGCCATTGGCGGCGGAGTACTTACCGATCTGGTCGCTTTTGTCGCAAGCATCTATCGGCGTGGAGTCCCGCATGTAAAAGTTCCCACCACATTGATGGGATATATTGATGCCGCTGTGGGCATTAAGTGCGGGGTAAATTCGAAAAAGGGGAAAAATAGAATCGGCGCATTTGAGCCGCCATTAAAAGTTCTTTTGGACAAAACATTTCTATGGACATTGCCGGACAGGCATATCCTGAATGGGCTTGGAGAAATTATTAAATTGGCCGTCATCCTTGATGCGAAGCTGTTTGAGGAACTAGAGTCGGTTGGCTCCGAGTGTGTAGCAAGAAAATTTCAGAGCAGCTCAGATGAAAAAATATTGAAACGATCCGTTGATATTATGGTTCAAGAGTTGGCCTCAAATCCGTACGAAGAGAATTTATGTCGAGCCGTCGATTTTGGCCACACATTCAGCCCCGCTTATGAAATGGAAAGCAGGCATAAGATATTGCACGGGGAAGCGGTTCTAATTGATATCATTCTGTCGGTATTTTTAGCCAACATAAAGGGAATATTGTCTGCTGAACAAATGTTGCGAATATTGAATTTGACGCAGCTCTTTCCCTGGCAATTTCCGGGGATTTTAATCGAGTCGGCGTCATTGTGGGATTCGCTAAACGAACGCACTTGCCATAGGGATGGCAAGCAGCGTGTTCCGCTACCGCGGGTTATTGGCGAGGGCATATTTGTGAATGATATCACATTTGCCGAGCTGGATGCGGCAAATAGCAGGCTTAAAAAGTGGATTGGTGATGATGGAACGATATGCGAACGCAGATGTGGCTGAACTAGATAAATTTTCTAGGTTGGCTGCAATTTGGTGGGACAAGAATGGAAGCATGGGCATGCTGCATCAAATTAATCCCTTGCGGGTGAATTTTATCTCTCGGCATGCTGATTTAATAGGAGTGAAAGTGCTCGATGTTGGCTGCGGTGGCGGTATTCTATCTGAATCCTTGGCGAAAAGGGGTGCTTTGGTTACCGGTATTGATCTTTCTGAGGCGGCACTAGAAGTCGCGACACAGCATGCGCGTATGCAAAACTTAGAGATAGATTACCGTCTAGAGGACGCAGAAGCCCTAGCTCAGCGGCGCAAAGGATATTACGACGTGGTTCTTTGTATGGAGATGTTGGAACATGTGCCGTGCCCAAAGCAAACCATAGCGGCTTGTGCAGCATTGTTGAGATCTGGTGGGGCATGTTTTTTCTCGACAATAGATAGGTCTTTGAAATCTTTTGTATGCGCAATTTTAATTGGAGAGTATATTTTGCGCATCTTGCCGCGTGGAACCCACTCCTATCATAAGCTCATAAAGCCTTCGCAGTTGCAGAACTGGTCGGAACGAAATCATCTGCAATTAACGAGCACAGCAAGCCTCATTTACAACCCATTCTCTGGATGTTTCAAGCTTAGAGAGGGTTTAGATATGAATTATCTTACATGTTACCGCAAAATCAATGAAACCATTCATCGCCCTCTCTAGGTTACAGCACGCTGTGCTGGATATCGCAACGCCGGCCTTTTGTGCGTTGCTGTGGCTTGGAAATTTTCCGGACTCGTCCGTGATCGTCATATCTTTGTTGACGGCATTCTCCGGATACACGGCTATATATGCTCTAAATGACGTAATTGGGTATACGGTAGATAAGAAAAAGATGGAATACTCTAATTCCTGCTTTGGCTACTCTGTTGAATCGACAGATTTGCGTCACCCGATTGCGCAGCAAGTCCTAAGCTATACAGAGGGAGTGGCGTGGGTGATGGCTTGGATCATTTTTGCGCTGATAGGCGCATATTGGCTCAATCCTATTATCATGCTCATGCTGCTTTTTGGAGCTGTATGCGAAGTCGCTTATTGCAAGCTGTTGACCGTAACACACTGGCGTCTTGTATTGAGCGGAATTGTCAAGAGTGTGGGGCCAATTGCGGCTGTGTTTGTTGTAGATCATAATCCAGATCCACTTTTTCTTGCCTTGATTTTTATGTGGGTGTTTTTTTGGGAGATAGGCGGACAAAATATTCCGGCCGATTGGAACGATAGGAGTGAAGACATAAAAGTGAATGCAAAAACTATCCCGCTTATTTTCGGAGACAAAACGTCAAAGAAGATTGTTTTGCTGAGTTTGCTGCTTGCCACATTGTTAAGCGGGTTTCTTTTGATAATTTCGCCGCTGCGCCTTGGTTTAGCGTATCTGGTACTAAGTGCGTTGATTGGCGTCGCGTTACTTATATGGCCTGCAATTAAATTGTATCTTGCTGACACTATTACTGATCAGCCAGCCCGTTTATTCGATTTGGCCAGCTATTATCCGCTGGCATTGCTGTTAATGATGGTAATGCTGATCTACTGCAATAATTATGAGGTTGCGATACTAGACTGGGTAGATAACTGAATGTGGCAGGAAATTAAATCCGGTTGGATGAATATCCCAAATAAGCTTCATAAGAATATGGGGCAAATAATAGGGTTTAGAAAACAGGATTTACGCGCCATTTCAAGGTTAATAATTGGCGGGCTAATTTTCACGGGCATATTTTATTTGGAATCCAAAAATCATATATTGATGAAAAATGATGTGTTTGGAATCGTTGTGCTATGCGGATATGCGCTCGCATTGGCTCTTGTATTATTTATTTGGATTTCAGCATTGATCGATATCCGAATTCACCGGCAGCAAACGATTGAATTTCTGGATTTATGGTCTGTTGAAAGATTAGCTTTGGATACTAACAGAGAAGGTACTCAAAATGGGCCCGAGGGTAATAAATTCACCAGAATAAGTATCTTTAATCCAAGGGGCACATACCCCAAAGTTTTCATATTGTTGTATTCTTTCTGACGATCCCAAATTACATACTCTTCAAGCTCAAATCCAATTTCTCGCATTATGCGAGTTTGATCTTCATGCAATGGGTAGAATTTGTCTTTCTTTCTTATATCCATAACTACTGAACAACAACGCTTATTGGGTTTCAAAACAACATACACCTGTTCAAATACACTCTTCAAATTTTTCAAAAAGTTCTCATAATCATGAATATTCCCCAGATCATCTTCAGAATCTGAGTAGTTTCTAAGGGCGTAGAATAGCCAAAGAGTTCACCAAGTCATAAGCGGTTTGCGGCTGTAGAGCGTAGCTTTCTATAAGGGCTGCTTGTAAATATTGTTCTAGACATCTGTCATAGTTAAAATTAATAAAAGAAACATTTTGAAAAATGGAACCAATATCAGATTTGGATACTCCTTGACTTAGTAATTTGTAGAATATTGCGAACCATGTATTTTCTATATTTGGAAAATTAACCTTCTCTTCGTAGTTCCCGGCGTAGTATAATTTGCTTTTCCTTTCAGACTCAAGAATACTTCGTACAATTCCCAATTTCCCACATATTTGCATTAGCTCATCATCTGAATGTGCATCTAGAACATTATCGATAGAGATTGAATGGGGGAGAGCATCTCTTATGCGCCATGAAGCATAGAGATGATTATTTATATTGGTATTTTTCTCACGAGCATGAAGCCTAAATGCGCTATCAATGTGGGCATCACCTGATGATCGCATGTAACCCTTTTCATATCTTATATCAAGGTTGTTGGCGATTATCTTTTTGAGACCGTGCCCTAAAGGCATGTCTACTTCATTGCTACTTCCTGCGCCAAGTATAAAAACAGTTTTTGATTTAAACATTGAAGCATAATAATTGATTAATGCATGTGGTACTAGGGCAAAGAGTCATCCACCAAACCCACTTCGCTTTTTGCCATTTTTCTCCGCCCATATTATCAAAAGGCGAACTGGCGCGAAATGGCCGGAGAAAACGGGCTATAATTTTTTTGAAATCGTAGAGAATGCGCGGCTGTGTACGCGGCAGAGAATGGAATAGGGCAGTAAGCATTTGAAATGTCGCGTTGATTCTCAACGATAGGCGAACCCGCCAACTTGTGCGGAACTAGATGGCGGGGCAGTGAGGATTCGGAACGCTGATAACAATATGCCAAAAAACAAGAACTTAACTATCAAAATGGCGGCTTGATGATGCTTTCTTAACAAAGAAAGCGCGTAATTTGTTGTTTTGGCATTGGTCGGCTGATTTACACAGCAGAGAATTTGGGATTCCCTATTAATCCGTTTGACAGGCCTGGGATTTGCCGTTATGAATGTTCCTCATATGTTCTTTTGGGCGTCAAATGCGGAAAATCCTTGTTCTTTCTATCGTAGCGTTATGTGCGGTAATTTATCCCGGGCACGCAAAAGCCGTCGATATTACTACCGATCAATTAATAGAATTATGCCGCCTGGATAACGCCACGGCGCGGGACAAATGCATGCATTACATGAATGCGTTTTTCGATAGTCTCCAGGCGGATGAGGCTTATTTCGGCAAGGAATGCCGGACGGATTATTTTAAGGCCAAGGATATTCCGCCGATTATAGATTGGCTGGACCAAGCGGAAAACATAAAACCGGAAGGACGCAAGACGGTCGATGCGTCATTCGCATTGATGATCTATATGCTCAAAGCCTCGGAAGCGCGCGTGCCGTGCAGAGAGGCTTATGGCTGGCTTCCGTTCTCCGCGCTGGTGGAAAGATGCGGAAACGATATCGGCCAAGGCAGCCCATGCAAATTCTATACAACGGCGGCTATTGAGCTGGCGAAATGGCGGCGTTCCATGGCCAAGAAAACGGATGACGCGCCGCTTTGGTGCGAAAAAGACGGGCAGGGCAATTTAAAAGAACTGACTTATATGCCGGATGAAACGTTGGTCGATTTGATGAAAACATATCTGGCAATAAATCCTGGCCTTCGCGCTTTGCCAGCGGCGGCGGTGTTGATGAATGCAATGGACAGTAATTATAGCTGCCAAAAAAATGATTCTGAAGAAAAAGGGTCCTCGGGAGTAGAATACCGTCATGAATATGACGGCGAAGTTTCAGGATTTTTTGTTACGAAAGGCGGGGAGGGCAATCTGCATACTTACCGCGAAGACGATGCATTGAAATTCAAATTGGATTATAACGGCATCAATGGCCACACATGTGAAGTGGGCGGCATTATCAAAGACGGCATAAGCCAGCCTTTTGCAGATTCCAAGCAAGCTGCGGTCGATCCGAAATGCTTTATCGCATTTAACTGGTACGACGGAAGGCTTGCGATGTTCGATCTAAAGCAGGGCGAAGAATCCAGTTGCCATGATTATTGTGGCGCCCGCGCCTGGTTCGCCGACGATTATTTTCCAGTGAATGACATTTGCAGGCCGGAAAATATATATAAGAAAATTGAAGAAGCGACGGCGCTAAAATCAGAGGAAGAAATGTCTTTTGCAAAAGACAATCTGATACCGGTATTGGAGCAATGCGATAAAACCCTAACCAGATATGCAAGATGGGATCTGCGCCGGCTGATCGCGCTGGCGCAATATCATAATAACGATAAAAAATCATGCCGCGCCATGTTTAATCAAGACGATATCCGGCTGATTAAAATGGCTGACGATGAAATTCTTGAGGAATATAGTTATGCGCCGGCCGATGCGATAAGCATCCAAGACGCGGTGCAACAGATGCGGGTGGTTTATGGGTTATGTGAGGATTAAGTGTAGTAGGGATTGCATCGTCAAGGATAATATGCCGGTACGGAATGGAGATAAAATATGACAAAATCGTTCTACATTGCATTTATGTTTTTATTATCTGTTGTCAGTCCTAGCCTGGCGGAATCGCTGACTATAGGGGATGATTTCACGGTTAATGGTAAGATTATAAAAGCAAGCTGCATTACAGACATTTTATACATCCCCGACCACGATTCCTTTAAAGTAGTGGACTGCCTGAAGGATGAACCAAAGCATAGTTCTTCTTATGCCCGTGATGAAGAAATCCTTGAGGAAGGCAGCTACAAAACCGAGCATTCCTATCAATTTCTAGGAAAGGCAAGAGGCAGCTTTCTGCTAAGTAGCAAATACTGGGGCGGTGGCAGCGGAAGATTCAGTTCTATTTCTTTGCTGAAACCCAAATACGAAAACGGCGACCTTTATTTAGCTGCTGAAGAATTCGGGTATGGAGGAGACAGATGCGGTGGGGGCATTTCCGCTGCGGAATTTAGAAATGGAATTCTCTATGCCACTATTAATCTTATGGAAGCTGATTTGTATCGAGAGCTAAATGGTGGGATACAAGGCAAAGAGTATGACATATTTGGATCCGGGTTTTCTTGGTGTGCCGCCTTCAAAAATATAAAATATGATTTCTCTTCCGGAAAAGAAGAAATAGTCAATATAACTTTGCACGAGAATGATTTTTATGAACTTGCCAATGAAAAGAAAAATGATCCGGTTGCCTGCATGAATCAAACAATTAAGGAAGAAATGGATGCGCAATTCGTTATAAAGCCTGAACGATTTAAACCGTTAGCAAGCTCTATTAACGCTAAATGCGCATCCGTTATGAAAGTTTCGAACTAAATTCCTATTGGTTTGTGCCTAAATATAAATCGGCCTCAGCTTTTCTTCGCGCATCTAAAACTGGATGAATTTTATTTTTACCGACCTTATTCCACTTCTTTATTTCTGTAGCAATCGTAGCTGCATCAGATTTATTTCTAATTGCCCGTTGTATGCCCGTGTCACTTTGAATAAAGGCCGGGGTGTTGTAATGCAAAGACATTAATGCGGTAAATTGATCTTTGTTCATATTGCGATATGTATCGGCATCGAATTTGCTTAGAAACTCATCTTTCTTCTGTAAGTAACGATCAACAAAAAGGCTCTTCTGCTGTTCGTTCGTCAGCTTCAACAAATCCTTATTTTGCTGCACAAAATCATAAGCTGCTTGACCTTTTTTGCCTGCACCGAGTGAAGCACGCGCCGCAATATCTTCGGCAACTCCAGCCTTAATAAGCTTGTTTTTCACTTGCTCCGGTGTTTGATCGCCCCAATCGTCACCACCGCCCAAAGTTACCCCAACCTTAGTATCTGATTTAATATCCGATTTATTGAGAGGAAAATGGATTTTCCCTGCATAGTCAACTTGGGCTTGATTGTTGCCGCCGCGCTCCTTCTCAAAAATAAATTTTAAAGCAGATTTATCCTTATCTGTTAAATCTGTCCGCTCGTCCCAGCCTGGTTTCGGAGCCATTTTATCCAATTCACGCTGCGTCATATCATCCAGGATCGACGTGCCAGCGGGATTGTCCGAAGCGGGATTCGGTTTTTTCGTTTGTCGTTTGTTATATTCAGCAAGACGCTTGTTGAATTCGGAAGAACTTTCTTCTTTGCTGGGTGTCGGCGTTTTATTTTGAAACACGGATGAATCGCGTGGATTCGGATTATTCGCAGGTTCAGGCTGTCCCGGTTGTTTGAACACAACCGATTTTTGCTGATCAGAAGCGCCCGGCACTGGTCCTTGCAACCAATTGTTGTTTTCGTCGAAATACTCTCCCCGCGCATGACGCTCATCAATCTCTTTGATCATTTGATCGAGCGGTTTAAACCAGCTGCTTTGTTCCTGTTGAACGGTCGGATTTTTAAACGGCGGCATGGCCGGGCCATAAGTCTCCTGCGGCACTTGATCGGCGCGCGGCATCGGCGGGCCGTATTCTTCGGCCCCGGCGCTTGCACCGCCCGCCGCGCCGTTGGCGACGCTGCCGAGCAGGTTGAGGGCTGTACCGGCTTTCTCACCGCCCAGGCCAGTTGCACCCGCGACAGTTCCGGCGATGTTGGCTCCTTTGCCGATCAATTCCATAATCGGCCCAAGGCCGGGAATGAAGCCGAGGGCTTGGCCTATGCCGCTACCCAATAATCCTGCGCCTTTGCTGAGCAAAGTGCTGGCTACGTTCTGCATTTCGCCTATGAAATCGCCATAGGATTGCTGCGGCTGCGGTTGTGGCGCATGCTCTGTGAATTGCGGCGCGTTTTCTTGGATTCTATCGAACGCATATTGTTTATAAGCGTCATGCCAGTTGCGGCTAATTTGCGCGCTGGTACTGTTATCCTCCATACCGGGATAATCCGGTAAATACCGCGCATCTTGCGCCGGTTGGATTCCCCAGCGATCCAGCCATTTATTTTGCCCATCATCATCTGTCCAGGCTGGGCCGAAAGCATCCGCCAATGAAAATCCAGGCTTCGGGTTTGGCTGTCGGGCAATGGCATATTCAACATCGGGCTGCCCTAATAAGGGCTCAGGAAACCGCCTAGCGGGCAGTCGTTCATCCATCGGATAGCGCTTGATCGGTTTGCCCCATTCGTCATATTCGACGGGGCGGTCTGCAACCCAGCCGGAATCGTTGCTGGGGCCAATGCTAAAACCTGGATCGATATCAAAAATGTCACCTGGCCTTTTGCGCGGCGAGCCGTAATCGGGTAAGTCGCCGCCAAAGCCGCCTTGCGCTTGCGTTTCTGGAAATGTTGGCGTGGGATCTGGATAGCCAACTATTGTAGGCTTTGGCCGAGTGAATATCTGGCTCAGACCCGAAATCAGGTCTAATACAGGATGGCCGCTATTACCGACTATCAGCGGCTGATTGACCGGCTGCGGTTTGGGAGCGGGCCCGGTCCAGCCCATGGCATTGGATTCAAAGGAATCAAACCCCGGCCCGAACAAGCCGGGAGGTTTTCTGTAGAACATGTGATTTTCCTCTATAAAGGTTGTTTGCGCACAAAAAAAATCCGCCCCGATTCGCATCGTGCGGACGCAAAAAAACCCGCTTCGCCAGAGGCGTAGCAGGTGATTTTCTTTTTAAAATGGCCCGTCGGCCATGGTGTTTTAAAAAGCGATTACACTTGTGTAATCATGAGAAAATCCTACCATAAAAATTTCATAAAGTCAAGTTTTTTCTGGCACCTTTTGGCGGAAATCAGATTCAACTCATTGACGCTATTCAGAAAAAATATTTTTTGGTGCTGGATACACTTTTGATAAGTTTTATAAGTTGCACCATTTTTGCCTAGCATGGAGTCATGCACAAACACCACTTCGCCTTTCGCTATTTTTATCTCCCCAATAATGCAAAAGGCGAACTCGCGAAATCCGCGAGAGAAAATCGGCCTATGTTTTTCAAATATTTTTGGAAAAGTAGAAAAGCTAAGCTATCGGAGAATGAAAAAGCCGTACTAAGCGTTTGAATTCACGACCCTTTCCCTATAACTATTTTATCGTTTAAAATCAACAACTTAGAAATGGCGGAGACGGGGGGATTCGAACCCCCGATACGCCTTTTCAAGCGTATAACGGTTTAGCAAACCGCCGCCTTCAGCCACTCGGCCACGTCTCCGCATTTGGTTCAAGGTTTTTGGCCTCGTGGCTGTTATTTATTTTGCGCGCCACCGCCTAACCAACCTAGGCGCGCTGTGGCGCTCCGCCACGTCTCCGCATACGCTTCGACGTGGCCTTTTTTATTTACCGCTCGCGCTTTGCGCTCCCGGTGGCACGTCTCCGCATTAAAAAAACCTTCAGTGCTAAGCTGAAGTAAGTCTTTTTATATACCAACCTCGTTCAGTTAACAAAAGGATTAATATCAATAATCTTCCCCAATGATTGTATTCTTTAAAGAAATTACAAAATTGTATCTGTCAACCCGAATATTGCTTCAATATACAAATATTTATACCAAAAATGGGTGTGGAGCTGGCTATACTGAACCTTATGAGTGACGACGACACAGATTGGCATGAAGTATTTGGCTCCGCGGCCAGTTGGCGCCTTGCAGGATGGGTATGGTTTCTTGTAATCATTCCGATCATTGTGGTGGCGGCCTGGCTGTTTTTTGGCGGCGGTTTCGAATTCCTTGACAAAGGCTTGGAATAATTACGGAATAATATTCCTTTAATCGGTGTTGGCTTGCGCAACGCCGGTGAATGCCATATAACGCTTGCATGTCTGCAAGCTCACGCCACTTATTAACCACTGAACATTTATCCGTTGATCAAGTTCAATCGTTGTTTCAACGTGCCGAAGATTTGAATGGAAAATATTCGCCGGCTGATTTGAAAAAAATCCTGCTTGGACAATTTGTGGTGAATCTATTTTTCAACGATTCTACACGCACCCGTATTTCATTTGAAATTGCCGCCAAACGCCTTGGCGCCGATGTTATCAATGTCGCGATTGACCGCAGCAGTTTGAACAAGGGCGAGACGTTCCTGGATATGTTGCAAAATATTCAGGCCATGGGCGCATCGTGCTTTGTCATCCGCCATCCTGAAACCGGCATATTAAAAGAATTGGCGCCGCATTTGCGCATTCCAGTCATTAATGCCGGCGATGGCAATAACGAACATCCAACCCAAGGACTGTTGGATGTGATGACCATGCGCCGGCACAAAAAAAATATCAATGGATTGACGATCGCTATTTGCGGGGATATCGCGCATAGCCGGGTGGCACGGTCCAATATTCCAATCCTGTTGAAAATGGGTGCAAAGGTACGCGTGATCGCGCCCCAATCCATGATGCCGCCAAATTATTTCGGCGGACAGGTGCAAAGTTTTACCGATTTGCGCGCAGGGATCAAGGATGCCGATATTGTGATGATGTTGCGCATTCAAAAAGAACGGATGCAAACCGACGAAGTTCCCAATGAACGCGAATATGCGTTTCATTATGGGCTGGATATGGAAAAATTGAAATTGGCAAAGCCGGATGTTTTGGTAATGCATCCAGGGCCAATGAATCGCGGCGTTGAAATTGATTCCGCGGTGGCCGATAATCCAAAACACAGTATTATTTTGGACCAGGTTAGTATGGGTGTTGCCATGCGCATGGCGATTTTGGAATGGATTTTAGCAGGTAAATAAATGACTATATTCGATTCGATCAGCTTGGTATTCGTGTTTATGTTCTGCTATTTCATTGGCGCGATCCCATTTGGGCTGATCGTTACCAAATATGCTGGCTTAGGCGATATTCGCAATATTGGATCCGGCAATATTGGCGCAACCAATGTGCTGCGCACCGGACGCAAAGGCTTAGCGGCGCTAACTTTGCTGTTGGACGGATTAAAAGGCGCGGTGGCGGTTTATTTGGGCACCCATGTATTAATGCCAGCCCACTTGGCTGAATTTAAAGACAATTATATTGCCGTATCGTCTTTGGCAGTGGTGCTTGGGCATATATTTCCGGTGTGGCTGAAGTTTAAGGGCGGAAAGGGCGTTGCCACGACATTCGGAGCCTTTGCCATGATAAATCCAATATGGGCGTTAATGTTATTCATTATCTGGATGGGAATGGCGTTTAGTTTTCAATATTCTTCACTGTCCGCTCTTGTGGCTACTTTTATTGCCCCTTTTATAGGGAAATATGTTTTCGATTTTTCTGGTACCGTATTTATTTCAACCTGCATTATTGCGGCGATAGTGATTATTAAGCATAAATCTAACATTCAGCGATTGTTGAATGGCACGGAAAGCAAAATTAATTTAAAGAAAAAATCCGCGCCACGGCAGGACAACCAAGATGACGGCACCGGTGTACCGCTCTAATTCAGCGCCCAATTACGCGGCGCAGCCCTCAATCTCGGCCGAGGAGAAAATCCATTGGCTGCGACTGATTCGTTCTGAAAACGTTGGACCTATTACTTTCTACCAATTGCTGCAACGGTTTGGCACCGCCAAAAAAGCCATCGAGGCCTTGCCGCATCTGGCCCGGCGCGGCGGTAAAAACGGCAATTTAAAAATTTGTACGCTGGCGGATGCCGAAGCTGAAATGAAAGCCCATGAAAAGCATGGTAGCCGGATTGTGGTTGCCGCCGAAGCCGAATATCCGCCATTGCTAAAACAAATCGAAGACGCGCCGCCAATTTTATCCGTGCGCGGCCATGCGCATTTGTTGCAAAAACCTTGTGCCGCGATTGTGGGTACACGCAATGCGTCGGCGGCTGGGCGTAAGTTTACTGAAAAACTGGCCAGTGAATTGGGCGAGGCGGGATATATCGTGGCCTCCGGCTTGGCGCGCGGGATTGATTCCGCCGCGCATATTGCCGCGTTGCGAACCGGAACGATTGCGGTGATGGCCGGTGGCATCGATCAAATATACCCGCCGGACAATCAGGAATTATACAATCAAATCACGGAACAAGGAGTGCTGGCCAGTGAAATTCAATTCGGTATCAACCCGCAAGCGAGGCATTTCCCGCGCCGCAATCGGATTGTATCGGGATTGTCGCTGGGCGTTGTGGTGATCGAAGCCGCGTTACAATCGGGATCGTTAATCACCGCGCGTTGCGCGCTGGATCAAAACCGCGAAGTATTTGCCGTGCCCGGATCGCCGCTCGACCCGCGTTGCCAGGGCACCAACAGTTTGATTAAACAAGGTGCGACCTTGGTCGAATCGGCGGGCGATGTTCTGGAAGTATTACGCCGCATACAACCGCCCGCGGCCCATACCAAATCCGATGTATTTTTCAAGGCCCTGGCCTTTACCGAAGAAAAGGCAGAACAGATGATTGCCGAGGCCACACCTATTATATTAGAGCTTTTAAGCGCCACCCCAACCCCCATTGACGACTTGATCCGAATGTCGGGTTTAACCGCGCCAATCGTGCTTTCTGTGATCATGGAACTAGAGCTGGCAGGCCGTTTACAGCGCTTCCCTGGAAATAAAGTTGCATTATTCTATCATTAGAGTATAAGAGACAACTTTATAACTCACGGGGTACCATGAGCAACGTCGTTATCGTCGAATCGCCGGCCAAGGCCAAGACTATTAATAAGTATCTGGGATCGGATTACACCGTTATCGCCAGTTTCGGTCATATCCGCGATTTGCCATCCAAAGACGGTTCGGTCAAGCCGGACGAAGACTTTTCTATGATTTGGAGCCTCGAAGACCGGGGCGAGGCGCGTATTGCCGAGATTATTAAGGCCCTTAAGAATGCCGATACTTTATATTTAGCCACCGACCCTGACCGGGAAGGGGAAGCCATTTCCTGGCACGTTAAGGAAGTTTTGCAGGAAAAACGGGCGCTTAAGGACGTAAATGTCCGCCGCGTGACGTTCAATGAAATTACCAAGTCGGCTGTTAAAGACGCTTTTGACCATGCCCGCGACATAGACTCCCAATTGGTCGAAGCATACTTGGCGCGCCGGGCGCTGGATTATTTGGTGGGATTTAATATCTCACCAATTTTATGGCGCAAATTGCCAGGCTCTCGTTCGGCTGGGCGCGTGCAATCTGTTGCATTGCGTTTGATTTGTGAACGTGAATCCGAAATCGAAGTATTCAAGCCACAAGAATATTGGAGCATCCTTGGCACATTCAAATCCGCCAAAGGCCATAGTTTCGAAGCGCGCTTGACGCATTTCGATAAGAAATTGGACAAATTCGATATCGGTAACAAGGATGCGGCGGATAAAATCCTGGCCGCTCTACAATCGCAACAATTCACCGTTGACGATATTGAAAAGAAAACCGTTCGCCGCAATCCATAAGCGCCGTTTATCACATCGACCTTACAACAAGAAGCATCGCGGAAACTTGGTTTAACTGCGTCCCGCACCATGCGTTTGGCGCAGCAATTATATGAAGGCGTGGAAATCGGAGGCGAAACCGTTGGTTTGATCACCTATATGCGTACCGATGGTATTACATTGTCGGGCGAGGCGATTGGCCAAGCGCGCCGTTTCATCGAACGCGATTTTGGCAAAAATTATTTGCCGGATTCTCCGCGCGCTTATGTCAGTAAGGCGAAAAACGCGCAAGAAGCGCACGAAGCGATCCGCCCAACCGATATTTTCAGAACGCCGCAATCGATTGAAAAATACCTCGAAGGCGATCAGTATAAATTGTACGAATTGATTTGGAAACGCACCGTTGCTTGCCAAATGGAAAGCGCGGTATTGGACCAAGTCGGCGCCGATTTAAAAAGCACTGATGGCAAAAGTATTTTTCGCGCCACCGGTTCCGTGGTGGTGTTCGATGGATTTTTAAAAGTCTATCAAGAAACGCTGGACGAACCTGATGACAAAGAAGAAGGCGGACGTTTACCGGCGCTGGAAGTCGGCGAAAAAACCGCAAAAGAAAATATTCGCGGCGAACAGCATTTTACCCAGCCGCCGCCAAGATATTCCGAGGCAAGCCTTGTAAAGAAACTGGAAGAATTGGGCATTGGCCGTCCATCCACCTATGCCAGCATTATTCAGGTATTACAGGACCGCGATTATGTGCGGCTGGATAAAAAGCGCTTCATCCCGGAAGATCGCGGCCGTGTAGTCACGACGTTCTTGTCGGAATATTTTACCCGTTATGTGGAATATGGATTTACCGCCGGTCTGGAAGAACAGCTGGATGATATTTCCGCCGGCAATTTAAATTGGAAACAGGTTCTGCGCGATTTTTGGCGCGACTTCACCGGCGCGATTGAATCTTGCAAAGATTTGACGATCACCCAAGTTATCGACCGGTTGGATGCCGAATTGGGTCCGCATTTCTTTCCGCCGCAAAGTGATGGCCGCGATCCGCGCAAATGTCCGTCCGACGGCGGACGTCTTGGTTTGAAACTGGGTAAATTTGGTGCCTTTATCGGTTGTTCCAATTATCCGGAATGCAAATTCACCAAACAATTGGCTGTTGCGCAGGCGGATGATGGCACTGGCACAGCCGATTTCCCGAACCAAAAGGAACTGGGCGTGGATTCCTTGTCCGGTATGATGGTCACGATCCGCAAAGGCCCGTATGGATTTTATGTGCAATTGGGCGAGGCGGTGAAAAAAGGCGAAAAGCCGAAACGCATGGCCGTGCCGAAAAACGTGTCGCCGAACGATATTGATTTGGAAAAGGCATTGATCTTGCTTGCTTTGCCGCGCGATATCGGCAAACACCCGGAAAGCGGTGAAATGATCGCGGTGGGGCTTGGCCGTTTTGGTCCATTTCTGAAACATGGCGCGAAATACGTTACCTTGCCGCCAACCGAAGATATTTTTACGATCGGTATTAACCGCGCTGTTGTCGTTATTGCCGAAGCCAAAGATAAACCGTCCAATAACCGCGTTGCCGCAACGCCAGCCAAGGTTTTGGGCAATCACCCAACCGATGGCAAGCCAATCAAATCCGGCAAAGGCCGTTTTGGCCCGTATGTGCAATGGGGTAAAACCTATGCCTCGATCCCGAAATCGGTCGATCCCGATACGGTGGATTTAAATCAGGCGGTGGAATTGCTGGACGCTAAAATCGCCAAAGGCGCTGCGAAAAAAGCGGCAGCGGGCGGTGATGCGGATGTGGCGGAAAAACCAGCCAAACCAAAGGCCAAACGCGCGGCGAAGAAAAAAGCCGCTAGCGAATAGCTCCCTTATTTTTCAGCGACTGGGACCCTAGCGTTTCTTAATTTTCTAGTAAGGGAAGTAATGGAGACCGAGTTTGCGGCAGGGTGCTGGCGTTTCTGTACTTCATGCAAAGCGTCTCGGTACGGAATCGCTGTTGGCACAAGTGTTGTACATAAACGTCCGGCATTATCTATCACGCGATTGGCGCTATTGATGTTTTGATCAAGGTAGCTTGAGTCTCTTGCTTTACCATAAGCCCGCGCAGCGCGAATCGCATCATCTTGCGTCATGTTTTCAGGTACCAAAGTTTGATAAACGCGATCCATTAATGGCCAGTTAAAATTTATATGCCCTTGTCTTGTTTGCAATAAAACTTCGCTTTGGCAGGTACGGACCATATGTTCCCCAATCGATGTTCTTTGATCCGGCGATAAACCCGTATGCCAGAATTGTACAAAATCTGCGGCGTTACGCGGCTGCGCAAAAAATTGCCTCAATGTGGAATGGGAGTTCCATCCTCTCCCACCCGGGATTAAATAGGCTAAACAAAAAATATCCAATCCAATGGGCGCATCTTGTTGTGCTTTGAAAGTAGCATCTGCGCGGCAGGCATAAGCAAGCAAAACTAGTGGTGAAACAGTTCCCTTTTGCCTTTCAATGTGGCTGATTAAGGCATCTGTTGCCACATCTACGGTAGTTTCGATAGTTTGCCCATCACCGTCAACACAAACAATTTGCGGCTTGCGCGAAACCAACCATGCTTTCTCAGTGCTTTGGTTATAACCAGTGACATCACATATCCAGCTCATCTCACCCTCTATTATAGGTTCGTTTACTGAAATTCAGCCTAATATAAAAATAAGCCGAATCTCAAGAACAAATTCGGTGGCGAAATAATATAACCAAGGATAAGTCAGGGGTAGAGCTGGGCGGAGATTAGAGTAACGGATAAGCCAAATCCCGTTCCGATATTATTCGATGAGTGATTTTTGGCCAATCGATGCCGATTTTTGGATCATCCCAACGCAGGCCTTTGGATAATTCCGGATAATAAAATTCGGCCATTTGATAAAATACTTCACTGTTATCCGTCAGGGTTTGGAATCCGTGCGCGAAACCTTCGGGGATATACATCGCACATCTATTTTCGGCGGTCAGTTCCACGCCAAACCATTCCAAGTAAGTATCGGAATCTGGACGGATATCGACCGCGACATCGAAAATCCCGCCCATGGTGCAACGTACCAGTTTGGCTTCTTCGCGCGGAGCGGTTTGATAATGCAAACCGCGCAGCGTGCCAATCTTGTGGTTGAACGAAATATTGCATTGCGCCAATTTTGGATTGAGACCTTGTTTGATAAATTCTTCGCCGCACCAGGTGCGCGCAAAAAAACCGCGCTCGTCTGTTTGCAACTCCGGCTCGATAACAAATAGCCCTTCGATAGAGGTGGCGATAAATTTCACTATAATACCTTTACGGTTGGGATCGGTACCACGAACTTGCCGCCCCATTCCTTGATATAGGCATGGGTGTTAGCGACTTCATCCCGGATATTCCAAGGCAGAATTAATACATAATCCGGCTTGGTTTCCTTGATTTTTTCTGGCGCATAGATTGGAATATGCGTGCCGGGCAAAAACATATTCTGTTTATGCGGATTCAGATCCACCACATAATCCAGGAAATCGCCGCGAATGCCGCAATAATTCAGCAGCGTATTGCCCTTGGCCGCGGCGCCATAGCCGGCGATTTTCTTGCCTTGCTGCTTGGCTTCGATCAGGAATTCCAGCAATTTTTGCTTGGTCACGCGGACTTGTTGCGCGAATTTTTCATAAGTGCTGATTTGATCCAGCCCGAAAGTCAGTTCTTTTTTTAGAACATCTTGATATCCATCGGTCAAGGTCCGGTGGCCCTGATGACAGGCGTGAATTCGCAAGCTGCCGCCATGGGTCGGTAATTCCTCGACATCGAAAATAGTTAGGCCGTGATGGGCAAAAACTTTGGAAATGGCGAGCAGGGAGAAATAACAGAAATGTTCATGATAAATAGTATCAAATTGGTTCTCTTCCATCAATTTCAGCAAATGGGGGAATTCAAAAGTGATAACGCCTTTTGGCGCCAGCAATATTTTTAATCCCAACACAAAATCGTTCAGATCGGGCACATGCGCCAAAACGTTGTTGCCCAATAATAAATCCGCTTGGCGGCCCTCGGCGACCAATTTCTTGGCGCAAGCTACGCCAAAGAATTCAACACGGGTGGGAACGCATTTTTCGATTGCAACCTTGGCAACATTGGCGGCAGGCTCGATGCCCAAGGCAGGGATTCCGGCCTTTACAAAGTTCTGCAATAAATATCCGTCGTTGCTGGCAATTTCTATCACCAGCGAGCTTTTACCGATACCGTATTGTTTTTGCATTTGTTCGCAATAACGTTGGCAATGCGCCATCCAGCTGCTGGAATAGGATGAGAAGTATGCATAATCATGCGCAAAAATTTCTTCGGCGGTATGAAACTGTTCCAACTGTACCAAGAAACATTTGTCGCAAACATAGGCGTGCAATGGATAAAACGGTTCCATATCTTTCAATTGATCTTCGCGCAAATAACGATTCGATGGTGGGCTCATTCCCAAGTCGCACAGTGTTTGCGATAAATGGCCTTGGCAAAAACGGCAGATATTTTTCGGTGCCAGTCTTTCCTGTTTTGCGGCGAGATTCGATACATTAGCCATGGTGATCCCCATTAATGAATTCCATAATTTGCGAACGGGTAACATTTTCAACATTTTTTCCTTGATGCTGAACGGCGTACCAGTGGGCCGTTTTTTGAATTGCCTGTTTTGTGGTCCAGCGCGGATTCCAGCCCAGCGTTTTGCGCGCCAGGCGGTTGTCCAACATCAATAATTTCGCTTCGTATATGCTATTGTCAGGCACATGTTTCCATTCAGCTTTGGACTTTGAACGGGTATTCCATTCTGTAACAAAATGGTCTGCAATCCAACCAACCGTTTGGCAATCGCGCGCGTCCGGGCCGATATTAAACGATAATAATGGCGATCGGTGTTTGGCGGTTTCCTCTACAATCCGCATGATCGCATAACAAGGTTCCAGCACGTGTTGCCAGGGGCGCACCGATTGCGGATGACGCAGAATTAATGGCTGGCCTGTGCCAAAGGCGCGAACCGCATCTGGAATCAGCCTGTCCACCGACCAGTCGCCACCGCCAATCACATTGCCGGCACGCAATGTGGCGAATGGGATATTTCGCGATTTGAAATAACTATGCCAATAAGACGAGGTTACAATTTCAGCGCAGGCCTTGCTGGCGCCATACGGTTCGTAACCGCCCAATTTATCATTCTCGCCATAACCGCGCTGAACTTCGATATTTTCGTAAACTTTGTCTGTGGTGAAAATCAAAACCGCTTGCAGATCTTTGCATTCGCGTGCGGCTTCTAACACATGAATCGTGCCATTGACATTGGTTGAAAATGTATCGACCGGATCTTTGAAGGCTGGACGGACTAAGGCTTGTGCGCCCAAATGCAGAATAATATGCGGGTTGAATTCAGAAATGGCCTTTTTGACGGCGCCTGCATCACGCAAATCGGCGATATGGTGCTTGCCATAATTTTTAATTCCGGAAAGATCATAAAAGCTTGGATCGCTGGATGGGGCTAACGAAAATCCGGCCAACTCGACTTCCATTTCACGCAGCCAGAAATACAGCCACCCGCCAATAAATCCGGTATGGCCGGTAATTAAAACGCGTTTATTTAGCCAGAAATTTTTATCTAAGGGGTGGGGAAGTTGGGTGGAACGGGAAAGAAAAGAAAACATGCGCCTACCACAGACGCCATGGCGCCTGACCCTTGTTCCACATGTTGTTCAGCATTTCCATTTCGCGGTATGTATCCATGCACTGCCAGAATCCGCCATGCTGATAAACGGCCAATTCGTCGTCACGCGCCAATTTCTCCAATACACCATTTTCCAGGCTGACATCGGTTGAATCTTCATCGACATGATCGAATGCGGTTTTGTTTAATACCAGGAAGCCGCCATTGATCCAGCCTTCGGCGACTTGCGGTTTTTCGGCAAAACTATTGACCATGCCTTCCTGTATGCCAAGTTCGCCAAACCGGGACGAGGGGCGCACGGCGGAAACCGTTCCCAGTTTTTGCGCGCGGCGATGAGTTTCCAATAATGCCTTTAAATCGATGTTCGATACACCATCGCCATAAGTCGCCATGAAAGTATCGTTGCGTACATATTTCAACGCCCGTTTGATACGCGATCCGGTCAGTGTGTCGCGGCCAGTCTCAGCCAGAACAATACGCCAGTCTTCACGATAGGTGTTGGTCAGTGTTTCAACATCGCCGGTTGAAAAATCAATGGCAAAATCGCTGTTCCTAAAGTGATAGTTTAAAAAATAATCGCGAATGGCATCGCCCTTATATCCAAGACACAGAATAAAATTCTTCACGCCAAAAGAATGGTAGTGTTTCATGATGTGCCACAGCACCGGGCGGCCACCGACCTCAACCATTGGTTTCGGCTTAAATTCGGTTTCTTCGCGCAATCGCGTGCCTAGGCCGCCGCATAAAATAATGGCGTCCATTTTGCCGATTTCGTTTGGTGCAACCATGTGAATAAAAACCTTAGGGAGGGACTTAATATCCCTTATAGTCTAGTAAAAGTTAAAGAAAGCTTAAATCGCTAACTTAACCAATAACGTGTTGAACGGAATATTTGTTGTTTGAAAGCACGAATTGGCGGGCAATCCGGCGGACGCTGTCGACCAGAATAGGGGCGCGATGGTTGATCGACATGGTAATACCTTGGCCTGGCGCCAGGGTACGGATAGTAATGACAAACATAACTATCAAATCTGGTTTTTGAATGCCTAAGCTGTCGGCGGCCTCTTTTAAATCTTCGGCATCGATCGGCGCCGTATCGGGATCGGTCGGCAATACAATAAAAGACAGGCGAGGTTCCGCCAAACACTGTAATAAATTGAATTGGGGCATGTTCGGTAAATTAGCCAGGCCAAATTCATGCACATCCGGAAAACCAACAATGCCAACTGGGAAATTGATTGCCAAGCTGCGATCATATTCAAAGGTGCCAAGGTTGTTGGTAATCCGTACCAAATTCGGATTATCCGAACTCGATTCGGTTATGGCCGGCGGGGCGGGATCATTTGGGGCCATTTGGGTTGCACATCCTTGGTTAAACATAACGATGCTCCATATTAAAATTAACGCAGGAAGTTCACAAGACTTACCTGATTCAGACGGGAAATAGTCATGTAAGAAGCCTCCAGCTGTGTCTGTTCTGCACTAAGCTTGGCCATGGTTTCTGGAATATCGGCTGCTTGCAAGTCTTGAACCAGATCTTCGATTTTGCCCAAATACGCGCCATGCGTGTCTTTGGTATCTAATAACATGCGGCCTTGAGCGCCGATGGTTGCCCTGGTATCGGCCAGACTGCCGATCACCGTAGTCATAATGGTCGAAGCCCCTTCCAGGCGGTCATGTTGTTCCGCGGTTGGCGCTGCGCCAATAGTGGCTGCCAAACGCAAAGCATAAATCAATTGGGCAAAAGCCGGATTTGAAGCGGTTGTACCGATGGATACAGATAAATTGTCATCCGCGCGCACAGTTTGTGTTGCGGTATTGCCCATATAGTAACCGAAATATTCGGATGTAGCGTTTGCACCGATGGTTACTGGAAAAGTGGTCGGTGTAGCGGGCAATGTCGGTACGGTATAAGCGTTCGGAGCGTTGAAATTGGTTGGAATAGGCATTGGCGCGCCCCAACGAGTGGTGTCTACGGGGCGTGTATTGGTCATGCTGCCGGCAAATAAATATTGGCCGTCCACCTGTTTGTTTAGCGTGCTTTGCAAGCTATCCAGCATGGACTGTGCTTGGGTAGATAAAGAAATCAAGTCGGCATTGTTGGCATTTAAAGCGCCAGTCAATAATGTTTTAAATTGTTCGGCTATACCTTGGATGCTGGTCATCGACGCATCGAATTCGTCAATTTTTCTGTCCGCTATGGTAATATTGTCTTGATATCGTTTGATACGCATGTAACTGTTTTCAAGACTCAGTGCCTGATTGGCGGAAGAGGCAATATCGGAATAGGTTTCACCTTTACGTCCGGTGGCGGCTTGAATCTGCAATGCGGATACACGCGCTTGCGAGTTTTGAATCAGCAAGTTAATGCTGGTAAATTTTGAATAATCGCCGACACGGAAAGCCATGATACTACCTCATTAAGGCTGCGGTAAAAGTCATTTTTGGTTTAGTTAAAGACGAATTCTTGGAAACATCGCAATTGTCCGCTGGTTTATTGTCAATCAATTCATCCGACAGAAAATTGCGTTTATATAAAGAATAGCTGGCCATTTTTGTTTTTTTATTCATGATCGTACCCTCCTGTCATTATCCAAGAATTCTGGTTAGTTCATCGAACATTTGGTTAACCGTACGAATTACCTGTGCCGATGCATTGTATGCATTTTCTAAAACCACCATATTCGACATCTCTTCATCGATGCTTACGCCGCTTTCGCTGCCGATGCGTTTGTCCAGATTGTCAATGGTGGTTTGCGAAATATCGTAATCGGAATTGGCTGTTGAAGCGAGGCTGGCGTTAAATGAAATTAATGCGGCACTGAAATTGCCTATGGTGTTAGTCATTGCGGGCATGCCGCCAACCGCAGAGAATGAGTATTGTGTAGTAAATACTGCGGCAAGACGTTGTGCGACCGATCCATCGCCAGGCGCGACGCCGTTTTCGCCAACAACTGCGGTTAAAGATAAATCGCCGCGCGAGATATAGCCTGGGTTGGAAACCAAGGTTGGATTTACGGCCAAAGACAATGCTAAATCCCCATTTACCGCAGGATTGTCTGTGCCGGTAAAAAAGTCATTTAGCCCAAAATACTGGGACAAGCCCTGGCCAGTTGCGCCGACTTGGCCGGTATTTTCATTGATTGCAACGCCGTTTGCCGCATTGGTGGCTTGGATTACTATTTGGCCGCTGGCATTAATAGTGCAAGTGCCGTCCGGACCAAGGGCGGCGTTAATAGCGGTAGTTACCGCGCCCACGGTCGATGCGACGGCTGGTAAGTTATAATCGACCACACGGACGATTGCACCGGTTGCATCGGTAATCGCAATACGAACCGCGCCAGTACTGGCGGGAAAAACTGTACCGGCGGCAAGTCCGCTTTGGGTGCCTGTTAAAGTACGTTGGGCCGGAACGCAGGTGCCATCATTGTGTACCGCATTCACGCGATCACGCAGAGCCAAGGCCATGGTGTCCAATTGGGCCATATAGTTCGGCAAAGTGGTATCGCGCAGAGTAATTAAAGATTTTAATTTGCCATTGGTGACTCGAGAAGTCAGATCGCCAACGCCACCGATGGTAATCGCACCAAAAGTAGTAGATGGGCTAACTACGGCTGCTGGGGTATAAGCGACTGTTTGTACCGTATCGCCAACAAGATTATATCCGCCAATCGTGACCATGGTTCTGCCGTCACTGCGCGTATAGGTGGCAACGTCTACCAATTCGGCTAATTCGCGAATGGCTTGATCGCGGCGATCTTGGGCATCGGTAACGGACGAACCGCCAGCTGTGGTGTTGATGCCTTGCACGATTTGGTCGTTTAGATCATCGATTTGTGTTGCCAATTCATTAATTCTACTAATGGTCGTACCGATTTCTTGGTCTGACTGGCCACGCAAATTGTTGGTGCTGGTTGCCATGGAATTGATTTGACGGGCCATGCGTACGGCGTCGTTCACCGTATCGGCTTGAGTTTGTGTATTTTGTGGTGTCGCGCCTAAGGCCTCGAACGAAGCGGCAAGGCGGCCGATATTGGCATTAATCGCATTTGCGGAACCGGGTGTGCCGAAGCTGTCTTGCACGCGAGCTAAATAAGTGCTTTGCACATTGCTTAAACCCATACGGCTCATTTGGCTGCGAAGTTCCCTGGCCAAACCATCATTGACCCGGCGCGTAACGCCAGCAATATCAACGCCGCCACCAATGCCGTTGGCGGTACGGCTCATTTGCTGAACGATTTTGCGGGTATATCCAGGGGTATTTACGTTAGAAATATTGTTCGACGTCACCGCCAAGCCGAACTGATTCAAGTTCATGCCGGAAAGAGCATTGCGCATGGCGAGGGTGAGTGACATAGGAGCGATCCTTTTCCTAAATTAATCCTATAAGCGTTGGTCCAAAGTAACCGACAACGCTTCCTTATTGCCTTTGCCGGCATTGGCAGTAACCGTGGCCGGGTTGCTGTAGCCGCGTGTGCTAGAAACTTGTTCAATTGCAGCGTCGCGAATTGCCTCAAGAACGCGCAAATTAATGTGTCTTGCGGCCGTCAATAAATGGATATTCTCACTGGCGGCTTCATCGAAACGGGCAGCCAGATCGTTCAATAATGCTTTCTGATCCTGGCTGATCGATGCAACTACGGCAGGATTTTCACGCAAAACGCGAATCTGATTTTCATAGGCAAAGCTTAGACGGGCTTTTTCGCTTTGCAGGCCGCCGGCAGTGTTATATTTACGGTCCTTCAGCAGGGCATTTTCTTCACTGATAACGTGAATTAACTGTTCGCTTACGCCGATCAGCATATCGATAAAATCGCTTTTATTTTCCACGGCTATGGTTTGGGTCATTTTGCCGCTCCTTGAATTTTGATCATTTCTTTCAAGATTGCATCGCTAATGCCAAGTCCGCCTTTTTGGCTCATGGCGTTGGCATATTCTTGAACCATCATCGAACGAAACATATCTTCGCCATGTCCGCCGCCAAATTGGCTATTGGTTTTGATACCGGCAAACATTTGTTGCATCATTTCATTCAAAAATACCGATTCAAAATCCTGCGCGGCTTTTTTCATTGCCGGCAGATTTTTAGGCGCTGCTTCCGGCAATTTCGCTTCCGGGCGCATCATATCGGCTGTGGTGGCGGGTAAAGCGATATCCATTACATTACCTCGATATCGGCTTGCATCGCGCCAGCGGCTTTGATGGCTTGCAGAATGCTGATCATATCGCGTGGACCAATGCCAAGAGCATTCAGGCCGACCACTAAATCTTGAATCGATATACCGGCGCGCATAATGGTCATGCGTTTTTCCGAATCGTCGTCGACTTCAATCTTGGTGCGGTCAACCGTAGTGGTTTCCCCGGTTTCGGAAAAAGCGTTCGGTTGGGATACTTGCGGTGTTTCTGTAATTTTGATGGTTAGATTGCCTTGGGCGATTGCAACGGTGTTGATGCGCACATTTTCACCCATAACGATAATGCCGGATTGTTCATCAATCACGACGCGGGCTAATTGATCCGGTGCAATACGCAATTGTTCAATGTCGGTAATAAAGGCGACGGAATCTTTTTGGTATTTTTCCGGAACTTCAATAACGATAGTGCCAGGATCATTGGCTTTGGCGGCTTGCGCGCCAACGAAGCTGTTGATCGCTTCGGCAACCCGGCTGGAGGTGGTGAAGTCCGGATTACGCAAAGCAATTTTTAAAGTCTGCAATTCTTTCATTTGGAATGGCAATTCGCGTTCGATGATCGCGCCATTGGCAATACGGCCGTTGGTTGGCACGCCGCGCGTTACGCTGCCGCCTTTGCCTTCGGCGGTAAAACCGCCAGCGGCAATTTGGCCTTGAGATACGGCGTAGACTTCGCCATCAGCGCCAAGCAGGGGTGTAACCATCAAAGTGCCACCCAGTAAACTTTTAGCATCGCCAATAGTGGCGACCGTAATATCAATTCGGCTGCCTTGACGGGAAAATGGGGGCAGGGTTGCGGTAACCATGACCGCGGCAACGTTTTTGGTTTTCAAGGCATCGTCCCGGGCGTTGATGCCAAGACGTTCCAACATACCGATCAAGCTTTCTTTGGTGAATACAGAAGATGTAAGCGAATCGCCGGTGCCGTTCAAACCGACAACAAGTCCGTAACCGACGAGCATATTGTCGCGAACGCCTTCAAAATCGGCGATATCTTTGATGCGGGACATGGCGGCAACCGGGCTTGCAGGCATAAGGCAAGCGATCAGAGCGACCGATAGAATGATTTTTCTGCGAATTTCCCCAAAACTAAACATGTCTCGACTCGCTTTCTTTCGTTAAAAGCTGTTGAATCATTATTATTGCTTGCGAAGATCGTGCCAAAATAAGTTATTGTTAAATATAGGTTTTTTGTTTGTTTTATAGCAAAATTAGGGTAAGAGGTGCCTTGGGTGGGCAAAAAATTCCCAGTCTATATCAAGGATTTAGATGTTGATTTGGCGTTGCATAATTATTGAATTTGGCCGGATTGGGGACATATTTATCTGGTATGGTATAGTAGCTAGTGTAAAACTCCGATATTCTATTAAAGTTCAGCGTAGTTCATGAAAATCAAATCGACGGATTCCGTCAGTTCCAGTGTTGGCGTTCGCAAAGCCGGCAAGACCAAGTCTGCCGGAGGCAGCAGTTTTGCCAGCCATTTGCAGGAAACCGAAGAAACGCAGGGCGTGATGTCCACGTCCGCGGTAAGCAATGTTGATTCATTGCTTTCATTGCAGGCTATGGGATCTTCGACGGATAAAAACACCAAAGCCAGGCAGCATGGAGAAGAGGTTCTGGATGTGCTAGAGCGCGTATTGCACGATTTGTTGGCTGGCGGCGTGCCCGTTTCGCGTTTGCGAAATCTAGCGGATATGATGCAACGCCAACGGGAATACGCTGGCGTTAGCCCTAAAATGCTTGAAATCATCGATGAAATTGAAACGCGGGCTTTGGTGGAATTGGCCAAATTGGAAGCCTATTTATAAGGCCTTTATTCTCAGATTTTATGGGCGGAAAACGATAAAGTTGTGAATCGTTCTAAACATTTTCCCTTGAACTGGCTTTATTCGAACCCTATATTTTCCAGATCTTTAATCCTGTTAGGATGTTTATGATGACCGCAAAACCGCAAACCGCTGTAATGACCTTGGCTCCGGATTACAAACCATCGACCAAGGAAGAATATATGTGTCCGGCGCATTTGGAATATTTCCGCCGCAAGTTGATCGCGTGGAAAGAGGAAATTTTGCGCGAATCAAAACAGACTCTGCATCATATTCAGGAAGAAAGTTTACAGCAGCCGGATATTACCGACCGCGCTTCGCTGGAAACCGATATGGCGCTGGAATTGCGCACCCGCGATCGCGAACGCAAGCTGATTTCTAAAATCGATGCGGCGATGGAGCGTATCGAGCAGGGCGAATATGGCTATTGCGAAGAAACCGGTGCGCCAATCGGCTTGGCCCGACTAGAGGCTCGTCCGATAGCCACCTTGTGCCTTGAAGCGCAAGAGAGTCACGAGAAATACGAACGTACCCATCGCGACGAAGATAAAGAATAATTCTTATATATTCAAGAAAAGTGCCAGGTTATGCGTTTGGCAATAGATGCTTGTTGAGGATTTTCTCTACGGTGGCTAGTTGCACTGGCTTGCTGATGTAATCATCCATTCCGGCATTCAGGGATTTTTCGCGATCGCCTTCTAATGCATCTGCGGTTAAGGCAATAATTGGGTGACGTTTAGATTGATTTTCCCTTTCTTTCGATCGGATAAGGTTCGTGGCCTGAAAGCCATCCATTTCCGGCATATGAAAATCCATAAAAATTAAATAATAATCTTTTTTCAGAAACATATCGACCGCTTCGACGCCATTGCTAGCCACATCGGTATTGCATCCGAATTTGGCCAGTACGCTTCGCATCAGCATTTGATTGATGGCCATGTCCTCGACTACCAGAATATTGCGATTCTGAAATTGGAGAATGTTGTTTTTGCGTTTTTCAGAAAGACGTGGATCCTGAAAAATGCTTTTAATAAAATTACGTGTGATGAAATCAGTTGGTTTATTGCTGCTGATTCTGTCCCAAATTAAAATAATGGTTTGCTGAATTTCGGTGGGGTAATAAGGTTTAGTTAACATTCCGGCAAATCCGATGGATGACAATTCCTGTTGATTTCCAGCATAAAGATGGGAAGTTAATAGAATTAAGGCTGTATTTTTGATTTTAGGGTTGGCTTTTATTCTTTGGGCAAGGGTTTTTCCGTCCTGATCCGGCATACGGTAATCTAGAAGGGCAATGTGATATGGCTCGCCTTTGTCCGCCATTGTTATAAGTTCTTGATAAGCGGCTTCGGAACTATTAACCGCATTGTGGAAAATATTCCAGTTATGACAATAGGCCGCTAAAATATCCGCACTAACAGGATAATCGTCGACAATTAGTAAGCGTACAGAAGATATATCTTTTTTCTCCAGTATGAAACCGCTGGTTTCCTTGGCGCCAGGCGCGTTGCTGGCTATGGTAAATGGGATAGTAAGACTAAAAGTGGATCCTTCTCCGAATCTGCTGTTTGCAACAATATCGCCACCCATCATCTCGGTTAATTTCTTGCAAATGGTTAACCCCAAACCACTTCCACCAAACCGGCGGGTGGTAGATGCCTCGGCTTGGCTGAAAACAGTAAAAATATGGTCTATTTTATCTGGTGAAATGCCGATACCGCTGTCTTTAATTTCAAAAGTGATAGAGACTTTTTCCTGATCAATGGATTTTGTTTTTATTTCCAATAAAACATAACCCTCCAAGGTAAATTTCAATGCATTACCGAGCAGGTTGAGCAGTATTTGCCTGACGCGTACAGGGTCGCCAATCAAATTTTCAGGAATCTCGTTGCTGGCATACATTAATAATTCAAGATTCTTTTCTTTGGCCGTAACAGCCAAAAGATCCATGCATTCTTCAATGATTTTGGATAGGCTGAATGGAATGGATTCTAAGGTAAATTTACCGGCTTCGATTTTGGTAAAATCCATAATATCATTGATTAATGTAAGCAAGGAATCGCCGGACCGGCCGACTATTTCCGCCCAGCGCCGCTGTTCTTCGTCCAAATCGCTGTCTAGGAGTAAAGAAGTCATGCCTATGACAGCATTCATTGGCGTTCGTATTTCATGGCTCATATTGGCTAGAAATTCGGATTTCGCCGCGCTTGCTTTTAATAATAAGGTATTGGTGGCAGCCAGTGTTCTGACCGTTTGGTATAACATTATTAGAATAGCAGTGACGTAGCAGATCAAGACTAAAGATAGTAGAAATAAACCAATATTATAAAATACTTCTGCATTGCGGGCAATGTCCGATCTTTGTGCAATTAGAGAGTTTAGTTCATTCAATAAGTCCTTATTTTCTGGAGCTAATAATTGTTTGGTCAAGTGCAGAACATCCACATGAGCATTAAGAATAATTCTGATATGTTTTGCCATATATTCCAAACTTTTCTGGTCATCGACAGATAAGCGATAAGGAAAGTGGTCTATATTTTTAAGCGCCTGCTCTACATCGAGTCTGCTTTGCTCTTCCCCATCAATGAGGAATAGTAAAGTTGCCTGGTATAGCGCATCGATTTGAAACGCGGCGTTATGCTGGTTCTTTTTATGTAGGGCCACATCAAGTTCTTGATATATCGTGGGCATATATTTGGCGGAGTTGCGCAGAATGGCATTTTTCGCCTTGAATTCTTCTAAGGTAGCTTTGCGGACATTATTAAATTCAATATATTTTTCAATGCCGGATTTTATAGACTGTCCAATAATCTGATATTGGCGAGAGTTATATGGAGATGGGAGAAGAAAGGAAGCGGATATTTGGTTGGTGGTCTCGATTTCTTCTTGAACGACCAGTGATGTTTCATTAATTGCCTGGGATAGGTGTACTAAACTATCATAGTTATTCAATAGATTGTTCTTTGCCAATAAAATATTTTCATTCAACTCCGAATTCAAGCTTCGTAGAGTTAGCAACTCATTAAATATGGCAGAGTAAATATTTCTGGATGACCAATAAGATTGGTAGAAAAAGAAGCAGACCCCGGCGGCCAGGATTGAAATGAAGAAAAAATGCCTTTGAAGGGAATGTTTCATGACTACTCTGGGACAGGCAATGTGCCAGTTAAAGTTTTAAGGAATTCAACCAGCTTGTGGCGTTCATCAGCCGATAAGGTGCGGCCCAGTTGGTATTTGGCCATAATATCGACCGCTTCTTCCAAGGTTTTAGCGGTACCATCGTGAAAATAAGGCGCCGTTTTATTTACATTGCGCAGTGATGGAACTTTAAATACATATCGATCTTCTTCTCTATGAGTAACGTTAAAGCGTCCATTATCTTCCTGCGTTAAATTTCCACGATCTTTGAAGTAATCACCAACAATGCCGAATTTCTGGAACATATTGCCGCCGACATTTTCCCCCTGATGGCATGAAGAACATCCCAAATCTTTGAACAATTTATATCCCGCCTTGGCATCTGCAGAGATTGCAAGTTTCTTGCCCGTTAAGTATTGATCAAATGGCGAATTAATAGGAATAAGGGTGCGTTCGTAATTGGCGATAGCATCTTTGATATTCTTTTCTGTCGGGGGAGATTTATAAACTTCTCGGAATGCATCGGCATATTCCGGTATTGTTTTCAGCTTGGCAATAATATCGGGCCAAGTATTGCCCATTTCGTCTGGATTTAAAATCGGCCCATTAATTTGTTCTTCTAAAGTCGCCGCGCGGCCGTCCCAGAATTGCGCTAAATTAAGTGCGCTGCCCCAAATCGTAGGTACATTGATAAGCAGGTTTTTTCCGCTTACGCCTTGGATCGGATAAGGTGCATTTAAAGCGCCGCTATTTGCGATATCGTGACAAGAGGAGCAAGAAAGTTTATCGTTCTTGGACAGCCTTGGGTCATGGAATAACTTCTGGCCCAATTTTGCACGTCCATGATCCAGTCCTTTTATGGATGTGACGGGTTGAATAGGTTCATTGCTATAAGACGTGTGATCCAAACCCATGGCGCAGGAAGGAAACAATAAAAGACAAAGAATAAAGTAAATATAGCGCATTATTTCAACAGGTTTGTTACAGGGAAAATCATTCTGAGTTGTTGGTGCTGAGTAAGGCGGATTTAACCAGGCCGTATTCTTGTTCTAATAAACGGAGAATTTTTTGCTTTTCCTCCGGGCTGGTCATGTACTGATCTTGCGCATTTTTGCATATATCTGCCAGTTTCTCAGCGCCAAGATTGAGGCTGATGCCTTTCCATGCGTGCGCATGGCGTTTCCATTGTTCGGCGTCATTTGGGCCTGCAGTTTGCTGCAGATGACTTAGGCATTCTTCCGACGAATCTAGAAAAACATTGAACAATTGCTTTTCCAAATCGATATCGCCACCGGTTAATTCCCTAAGATTGGATAAATTCAGAATTTGATTCATGAATTTCCCTTTGCCTCTTGGCGGGTGTTTTTGTTCGCCGCCAAATACCGATTAACATAAGACAATATTTTTTGTTTGCTAAAAGGCTTGACCACAAAACCTTTGACGTTGTTTTTACGGGCAATTTCCACATCATCGACCGAATGATGGGCGGTGACCATTATTAAATGCGCGTTGTTGTCTAATTGCTCAATTTTCTGCGCCAGTTCATGTCCGCTGCCGTCTGGCAATTCAATATCGATGAATGCTATATCTGGCACTATTTCCAGGTATAAGCGCCATGCTTCCTCTAATGTTCCTGCGGTGTTTACTTGGAATTTATAACCAAGAATTCCGTACAGCAACTGTTGAGAGAATAATTGGTCTTCCACAATTAATATGCGTATGTGCTGGCGCCCGATCCGCTGCAATTTGGCACTCATAAAATGCTCTATTTGCTGATCGGTGTGATGAAGACTGGCTTGGGTAATGGCGCGAGATGTTTTTTTCATGGGGTCTATGGAGGTAAGTTTTGTGGGGATGGATGCTGGTTTGGTATCGATGTCAACTAATTTTGCGGAGTCGGTTATCTGCTTATTCGGTTCTTCGGGTGAAATGGGAATCGGAAGATCCAGGTCGACTTTCAAAAATTTTTTAAGGAATAGGCTTAGTTCATCGGCCATCAACTGAGCATCGAAATAGGTAAGAACATCGTCGGTTGTTTTTTCAAACTCCGGTTTCAACATATGTGGGATGATAATGGCTCTTAATTTTTCATAAATACGTTTTGGCATGCCGCACCAGGCCAAGTATACATCCCCATTTTCCATGAAAAAAATGCGCGCATCCACGGCGCTATGCATGGCTTGTTTTAAGGTGATCACAAATTGATCTTGCGGTATGCTGGTTAGGTATTGTGTCCGAATATTCACAATACTCCACGCGCTGGTATGATTGATATTGATTTCTCTAATCAGTTCAATCAGCGCTTGCTCGGCCTCATGTTCTGTAATTCCAATCAGCATATGGGCGCACTATAATTTTAGAAGAAGTAAAGGTTCCACTCTTTTATCATATTCTTTCATGGCTAACATCTTACTAAAGGATGCGCGAATAGAAAGAAAATATACAACTATATGGTGTATAAGTCTTGGTCCATACATGGGTAAGAAAATACAATTGTATTTCATACAAAGAAAAATGACCGGTTTAATCCGGTCATAAGTTTTTTTGGGGGGAGTAGAAACTTTAAATTAGAATGGCAACAAAATATCCATTACCTGACTGCCATAGCGCGGCTGCTGCACATCGCTGAGCACGCCGCGGCCGCCATAAGAAATTCTGGCCTCGGCGATTTTGTCGGAGGTAATCGAGTTAACGGAACTGATATCGGCCGGGCGAATAATGCCGCTAACGGTCAATTCACGTAATTCATGATTCACGCGAATCTCTTGTTTGCCAAGAATTACTAAGTTGCCATTAGGCAATACTTGAGTCACCACTGCCGCTACTTTGACATTAATGTCTTCCTTGCGGTCGATCGATGCTTCGCCTTTATTTTTCAAGTCGCTGCTGGTGTTTACTAAGCTGCTTGGATCAATTGCATTCGGTAATTTTTTGCCCAATTCCGCTTCTAAACCGAATAGACCTGGTACGCCCATGGATTCATCATTTTCGCGTTTGCGTTCGGTATCGTTATCCAATTTAGCGGAATCCGAAATCTGTACCATGACGGTTAAGATATCTCCGACCCGACCGGCGCGTTGGTCTTTGAAGAAAGATCTTGATCCCGCACGCCATAAAGAATTCACTTCACGGGTGTCAGGAACGGCCGCTGGCATTGGCATGGTAACGGGGCGATAACCTGCTTGCATGGTTGGATTCACCGTGCTGCTTAGGGCAGGGGGCTCGCCTACTTCGGCCAGGCGATCCAAAGTAACGCAGCCAGTCAACAAAAAGCAGGATGCTGTTACTAATAGTACTTTTGAGTTGCTTAGATGTGATTTTTTCATGATGCTTACTCCCACTTATTTCGCTGCTACGGATTTTTTAGAATTGCTGGTGATGCCGACGGTAGCCTGATCGGAACCGGTAACAACGGCGTCCAAAATTTTATTGGTTTGTGTATTCAAGGCTCGAATAGTATCTCCCATCGCTCCATCGTTTAACGCGCGCGCTTGATGGCTGATGGTCAAATATTCGGTTTGATACAGCATGGTGATCAGGTCGTTTTTGCGTACTACGATCGGTGCGCTAACCATGCCAGTGCGAATGACAGATCCTGATGCAATTAAACGTTTGGCTGTTTTGCCGACCAATTGTTCTACATTGGTAATTGCGCTATTGCCCAAGCTTGCTTGTTCCATGTCAACAAAGGCGATGTCGGCATCTTCAATAGTTTCGCCAGCATTGCGTTGAGTGCTTAGAACGGGCACGCTGATCATCGAAATAATACGGCCGGCAAAATTGATTCTTTGTTTCGGAGAATCGCTAAGGCTGGCCTCGACAGTAAAGCTTTGCGCCGCTTTGTTGATTTCCAGATTGTCCAATATGATTTGATCATTGGCGCTCATGCTGATCAGATTTTTACCATTGCGGCTGACTCGTACTTGAACGTTGCTGCCGTATCCTTGATCTAAGGCGGCGGCCTTGACGGCAGCGATCAGTTCCGCATCGGTAATCACGCGTGGAGTTACCGTTGCTTTTTCTTCAGCATGAGCGCTAAAAGAAAAAGACAGCAGAACTAAACAAATGAGCAAGATACGGGACATTACAGAACTCCTATATTTAACCTATTACCGCATTTGGCTGATGGTACCCATCATTTGATCGCCGGTTTCGATGACTTTGGAATTCATCTCATAGGCGCGCTGGGCGGTAATCAAGGTTGTAATCTCGGAAACGATATTGACGTTCGAAGCTTCTAAATAATTTTGTTGGATCGATCCGAAACCGGTCGTGTTGGCTTGGCCGGTAACTGGGGCGCCGGACGATTCGGTCTCAAGATAAAGGTTATTGCCGTGTGCGGCTAAACCAGACTCGTTTGGAAAAGTCGCCAGATCCAATTGCCCAACGTTGCTCAATGCGGTTTGACCATCCTGTTTGACTAATACAGCGCCGTCTTCGCTTATTGCTACATCGACTGCATCGCTGGGAATTGTGATGCTGGGTTGAACTTGATATCCATCCTGCGTAACCAACTGGCCGCTGGCGTTCAATGTGAACGCGCCTTCGCGGGTATAGGCGGTTTCGCCGTTGGGTAATAAAACTTGAAAGAATCCCTTGCCTTTGATCGCCAAATCATATGGATTGCCGGTCGATTGCAAAGTACCTTGATCGTGGATACGGTAAACGGCCGCGGTTTGCACGCCCAGACCGACTTGGACGCCGGTTGGAACGACTTCGCCACCGCCACCGGTGGATGCACCAACGCGGCGCATGCTTTGGTATAATAAATCCTGAAATTCGGCCCGGCTGCGTTTAAAGCCAGTAGTGTTCAAGTTGGCGATGTTGTTCGAAATGACCTCAACGTTTGTTTGTTGAGCTAACATTCCGGTGGCAGCAATACTAAGGGCGCGCATGATTTTTCTCCTATTGCATTTGGGCTAGACGGCGGATCGCTTGGCGGACCCGGTCGTCTTCTCGTTCAATCATCTTTTGTGCCGACTCATAAGACCGCGACACTTGCATCATTTTGGTCATTTCTTGTACGCTTTGGACATTGGATGCCTCGATACTGCCTTGAACCATCACGGGATGTTCAATTGGGGCCGGAGCATCGATCGATCCTTGTGGTAACTTGTATAATCCTGCGCCTTCGCGTTCTAGTAATCCGGCGTTTTTAAAACCGACCAGGCCGATTTTTCCGATCACGTCCTTGTCGGCGTAAATCGTGCCGTCTTGTGCCACGGTAATTTGCTCTGCGGCAGATGGGACCACGATAGGGGCGCCGCCATCCGATAACAGTGGATCGCCATTTTCATTGACGATTTGACCATTACCATCCAGACGGAAATGGCCATCACGGGTAAAACGGTTGCCGGCGGCGGTGCCGACAGTAAAGAATCCTTCGCCATTGATTGCGAAATCGAAATCGGCACCTGTATGGGTAATAGAACCTTGTGAAAAATCGGTTACAACGCCTAATTCTTGAACATAAGATGTATCTTCGCCATCTTCATTTTTGGCTAAGTATTCTTTGAATGCCAAATTGCTGGATTTAAATCCGGCTGTGGAGATATTGGCAATGTTGTTGGCAATAATCTCCATTTGGCGAGTAAGCGCCGTTTGTTGAGATATGGCTACGTATGCACTGCTTTCCACTGTCAAATCCCTTTCCAAAAACCAATTCATTATTTTTTTTCTGGAAGGGTAGTTGCAGCTTCTGTGCCAAAATCAAATTACATACAAATCAATGAGTTAATATTCGGAATTGGCGCGGTGATACGGATTTAGCACTATGGATGGTAGATTCTGCCTACTATTTCTTGCCAATACTGTTGCAAAGCATTGAAATGAGATAATATTTTTATAATGCACCCCGCATAAATGGCTGGCGTGCAAGTATTTGTTAACCAAGTTCCTATACTGTTAAGTGTAGGCACAAAGGTTTTCCGAGTTCCGCATTTATTTCATTTAGTTCCATAGGCATCATCATGGCCGACGATAAAAAAGAAGATAAAAAAGAAGACGAAAAAGAAAAAAAAGAAGGGGAAGAGGGCGCTGCTGCTGAAGGCGAGGGCGGCGAGAAAAAATCAAAAAAGAAATTGATTTTGTTCATCGTGCTGCCAATTGTCGCCATCTTGGGCGCCGGCGCGGGTTTGTATTTCTCCGGCATGCTGGATAGCTTGCTTGGCAAAGAAGCAGAACATGCGGAAGAGGCGAAGGAAGAGCCTAAAAAAATCGAAGATTTCGTGTATTTCGATTTACCTGAAATCGTGGTGAATTTGTCGGCTACCGGCAAGAAAAATACATTTATGAAAATTTCCATCAGCCTTCAGGTGGAAAAAGAAGAGGAAAAAACCGAGCTTGAAAAAATCACACCGCGTATTGTCGATAAGTTCCAAGTTTATTTGCGCGGCCTGCAAGTAGAGGATTTACAAGGCTCTGCCGGTATTTATCGTTTACGCGAGGAGTTATTGGCCCGGGTGAATGTAGTAACGGAACCGATTAAAATTCACGACGTTTTATTCAAAGAAATTTTGGTGCAATAGGTTAACTATGGCTGACGATACACCACCACCAGAAGAAGCAAAACCCGAAGGCGAAGCGCCGAAAGAAGGCGAGCCAGGTTGGGACGATCAGGTTGCCCTGAACGAGGCCGCCAGTAGCCGGGTTTTGAACCAGGACGAAATCGACAGCTTGCTTGGCTTTGATGAAGCTGGCAGCGAGGCTGCGGCGGCATCCGGCATTCAGGCGATTGTCAATTCCGGCATGGTGTCTTACGAGCGCTTGCCTATGCTCGAGGTTGTGTTTGACCGTCTCGTGCGTGTTATGTCTACGTCATTGCGTAACTTAACATCGGACAACGTCGAGGTTTCTCTGGATAATATTTCTTCGATCCGCTTTGGCGATTATTTGAATTCGATTCCGTTGCCTGCGATGTTGGGCGTGTTTAAGGCGGAAGAATGGGACAATTACGGTCTGGTGGTTATCGACTCGTCGCTGATTTATTCGATCGTGGACGTGTTGCTTGGCGGACGTCGCGGCACCGCCGCGATGCGTATTGAAGGCCGTCCGTACACAACTATTGAACGCAATCTGGTTGAGCGTATGGCCAATGTTATTTTGGGTGATTTGACGGCGGCGTTCGATCCGTTAAGCCCAGTTACATTCCGTTTGGAACGTCTTGAAACCAACCCACGGTTCGCCACTATCGCTCGTCCCGCCAACGCCGCGATTCTGGCCCGGTTGCGCGTGGATATGGATGATCGTGGCGGAAGAATGGAATTGCTATTGCCATACGCCACGCTGGAACCTGTGCGCGAATTGTTATTGCAAATGTTCATGGGTGAAAAATTCGGCCGCGATACGATTTGGGAAAGCCACTTGGCGACAGAACTTTGGTATACGGATTTACCGGTACATGCTGTTTTAGACGAAGTCATGATCCCGCTGGGCCAAATTATGAACTGGAAGGTTGGCGATAAGATTATGTTGGATGTTCAGCCGAATTCTCCGGTCGAGGTGCGGTGTGGAGACTTATCTATGTTTTCCGCGAAGATTGGCCGCAAAGGCAAAAATATCGCGGTGCGCATTGATGGCAAATTGGGCAAATTGGTGAATTTATAAAATGAATCAAGAGATGTTATCTTTAGGGTTGGATATTGTGATTGCGGTGTTGTTATGCGCAACCATCGTTTACGCCTATATGCTAAACAAGCGTTTGCAAGCTTTGCGCGCGGACCGGGAAGAAATGGAAAATCTGCTGCGTAAGTTTTATGACGCTACCAATAAAGCGGATGCCAGCATTAAAGGTTTAAAACAAACATCAGAAGTCATGGGCGGCGAATTGCAGGAAAAAATCGACAAAGCCAGATCCTTGCGTGATGAAATTACTTTTATGTTGGAACGTGGCGATTTACTGGCTAATCAGCTTGAAGGCGCTATCAGCGCTTCGCGTACGGAACGGCCTGGCCAGGACTTAAGCGGATTGATGAATAAAGCCGCGCAAAACATGGAAAAGAAAAGCAAAACTAAAGATCTGCGTAATTTAGAAAATATTTTTACAGAAGAAGCCGAAGGACAATCGGCGGTGGAAAAAGAACTGTTAAAAGCATTAAAAGGGTTGCGATAGACTATAATGGATAAAATTCGCGTTTTGCCATTGCTGATATTTACCTGCTGCTTCATGCTGTTCGTCCGCATTGAAACAATTTGGGCGGAAAGCAAGGAAATTGCAAAAGAAGCGGCCGCGACCAAGGAAGAGCCAAAAAAAGAAGAAACAAAAGCGGCGGAAACAGTAAAGACTGAAGAAGCGCCGGCCGCAACCGGCGAGGCGGCAGCCGAAAAACCAGCTGAGGGCGGGGCTGAGCCATCTAAAAACACAGCCGATCCATTGCTATTTAACGATTCGGAACTGGATATATTGCAGTCCTTATCCGCGCGCCGGGCACAATTGGATGAGCGTGAGCGCCAGATCGAACAAAAAGAAGGCTTGTTGCAAATTACCGAACAGCGTATCGAAGAAAAGCTGACGGAACTAAAGACGCTTAAAGCGGAATTAGAAGCGACTAAGTCAGAAGTAGAAAAGATGACCAGCAGTCTTCAAGGTAAAGAAAAAGAAGAATTGCTCAGTCTGGTCAAAACCTATGAAACTATGAAGCCAAAAGACGCCGCAGCGCGATTTGATAATTTAGATCTGGCTTTGCAGGTACGTATTGCACGCAATCTGAAGGAAGCTAAATTGGCGCCGATTATGGCGGCTATGGACCCCATGAAGGCCGCAAAATTAACGACCGAGCTGGCAACAAGCAAAAACATCCCTGATCTTAATCCGGAACCAGCCGGCACGCCGCCACCGCCGAAATCCAAATAGGCTGGTGTTGATGACTGTCGACAAAGAAATCCCAATTTTGATAGTTGACGATTACAAGACGATGTTGCGTATTTTGCGGGGCCTTCTAAATCAATTGGGGTTTCGTAATATTGAAGAAGCCACGGATGGAAAAACCGCTATGGCTAGACTCCGTAACGAAGCTTTCAGTCTTGTGATATCGGACTGGGGAATGGAACCCATGGACGGCCTGCAGTTGTTAAAAACTATCCGTGCCGATGAAAAACTGAAAAAAATACCATTTATTATGGTAGCTTCCGATACCAAGCCCGAAGATGTGATGAAGGCCAAGCAAGCCGGGGTATCCAATTTTATTTTAAAGCCATTCAATGCGGACACGCTGAAAAGTA
This sequence comes from Alphaproteobacteria bacterium, assembly GCA_004295055.1. Taxonomy (NCBI): domain Bacteria; kingdom Pseudomonadati; phylum Pseudomonadota; class Alphaproteobacteria; species Alphaproteobacteria bacterium. Next base: position 101,202 of record SHNJ01000007.1, read on the forward strand.
AATTGATCAGCGTTTTGGGTCCGTTTTAGACTTTGATCCAAACATCTATCCCACAATCCCCAGAAATATAATCTTTAAGACGGGATAAGCCGTCTTTGGCCTTGCGGATATGGTATAGTATTTTACCCTATTATTGGCCTTATTCATGCTGCGTTTTCTTAGAGTATCGATTTTATTTTTGGGAATTTTGCTGGCGCCATTTTTGGCGCATGCGGCCGATGTGTCCGCGTCTATGCAAAACGACACGGCAACTATTCAGTTCGATTTGGATCAGGACTCAGGCTATACCGCAAAATTGGCGGGGGGGTCGCTGATCGTTAGGTTCGAGCAGCCGCAAAATATAGAACCGCGTAAAATAAAGCCGGCCTTAAAAGCGTTAGTTAGCGAGGCAATCTTAAGCGGCGATAAAAAAACCTTGATTGTCGGGCTTACTCATCCGGTTGCGGTTTTGGATGAAAAGGTAGGAAAAACAATCACTATTACCCTCTTGCCGCCGTCGGCTGCCGCCACAATGGGAGATGGAAAAAAACCGGCGAAGCCTCCAAAGCCGGTTTTATCGGCAGGCACAGTTAAAATTCGTGCGGCCCGTCACCCGGATTTTTATCGCACCGTTTATGAATGGCCGGAGAAGGTGGGATATCATTTAGAAGAGCAAGGTCGCCACGCCACTGTGGAGTTCGAGGCGATTGTTCCAATCCCATCGCAGGAATTGAATAAAATCAAAATACCCGACTGCGAAATGGCATCGCCGATTGTATCAACCACCACGACGAAAATTCAATTTGAATGCAAGGATTCAATTTCCATCCGGCATTATGCCAAAGAAACGACGGTTGTCCTGGATTTTGCTATGCCGCCACCCGCCGCGCCGGTAAAAAAGCCGGAAGCCGCGGCTGAACCTGCTCCAGAAGCACAAAAGGCCGAAGCTAAACCTGTTGAACCGCCAAAGCCGGAAGTGCCAGTCGATCCTAAGGAAGAAGCCAAATTTGCTTTGCCTAGTGTGGATTTGAATCCTCAGGCTGAAGTTACGCCGCCACCGGAACAGGTGCCGCCGCCTTTGGTAGAAGAAGTGCCCGATGACCCGCTGGAAGTACAGAATGTGGAATTGGTGGCCAGCAAAACCAGCACGGTATTAAGTTTCAAGGCTGTATGGCCAAAATCGGTGGGCGTGTCCATTTTCAAACGCGCTGGATTCGCGTGGATGGTGTTTGACCGCCCAGCGACTATCACGATGAATCCCGAAACGCAGTCTGTGTTGAACATTATCGGGGGCATGGAAATTGTCAAAGGGCCAACATCTACCGCCTTGCGTATCCATACCGTTACGGGCTTGGAACCGACTGTACAGGCCTCGCCAGACCGGAAGATATGGCAAATTGACTATAAATCACAAAAAATCCGCCCAGCCGTAACTATTCCGGCTGAGTATAAAGAGTTTGCCGACAGGCAATTTGGATTGTACCTGACCGTTCCAAGTTCCGGCCGGGTTATGCAATTGACCGATCCAGAAGTTGGCGATCAAATTATTGTTGCAACGGTAAATATTCCTGGCCGGGGCGTGAATGGCGAACGCAATTTCAGCGAATTTGCCCTGTTGCCGTCCGCCCAAGGCATTGCCGTGGTGCCTAAAGTATCGGATATAGAAATCCGTCCGGATTTCGATGGATTTATGGTTGTTAAAAAATCTGGTGTATTATTGTTGGCGCAAAATAAGCCGGTCGAAGTAACCGATCCTAACAAAGCCAATCAAAAAGACGTTTATGGTCCGTGGGTAAATGAAGGGCCGCCAAGCAATCCTGCGATTTTAAAATATGCGGAATGGCGTGGCGATCCAAAAAAAGGCTTTTTTGATAAAGAGCAGGATTTGCTTGCTGAATTAGGCAAGTTTAAGCCCGAAGAACGCTTAGACAGGCGAATGGATTTGGCTAAATTATATTACAGCTATGGCTGGATGGCCGAAGCCATCGCGGTATTGAATGTCAATGCGCAGTGGGATGAAACTTTGGCTCGTGGCGCGGAATTTCTAGCTATTCGCGGATCGGCTTATATTATTGAACAAAATTACAAGCAAGCCACCGAAGATTTAAAAGATCAAAGATTTGACGAACAGCCGGATATTGCTACTTGGCGCGCGGTATTGGCGGTGCAACAAAATGATTGGGCGGCGTCGGATCAATATTTTACCATGTCAGATGAACCGAATGATGCGCCGCCGGCCAACGCCAAGAAAATGATCGGTCTTGCGCAAATTGAATCTGAAATTAATAACAATCATTTAGATCAGGCCAAAACTATTATTGATCGCCTGGATAAAGATGCTGAATTGGTGAAAATGCACGATATTCTGAATTACTGGCGGGGCGAGATCGCAATGCGCGAAACCAAGCCAGAAGAGGCGGTTAAATTATGGGAAGGCGTCGTTAAAAATGAAGAACCATATGCCCGTCCTCGTGCGGAATTTGCGCTGATTAAATATGGGGAGTCGACGGGCGAGTTAAAACGTGAAGATATTATCGCGCGTTTGGAACGGCTGCGTTTTGCCTGGCGAGGCGATAAATTTGAATTCAATGTCTTGCAGATGCTGGGCCGGATGCAGATCGAAGACGGTCTTTATCGCGAAGGCTTGTTCACATTGCGCCGGGCGGTCACCAATTACGCCGATCAGCCTTATGTGGTCGAACTGACGGATATGATGACCGATACCTTCAAGAAACTGTTTATGGAAGGCGCCGCCGATAACATGCCGCCGTTGACCGCGCTGGGGCTGTTCGATGAATTTCGCGATTTGACCCCAACTGGCCCCGATGGCGATAAAATTATTCAGCGTCTGGTTGATCGCTTAATTGCTGTCGATTTGTTGGAACGTGCGGCTGATTTGCTTTCGCACCAGGTCAATTATCGCTTGCAAGGCGAAGACAAGGCACGGGTAGGGGCCAAGTTAGCTTTTGTCTATATTGCCGACCGGAAGCCAGTAGAGGCAGTCAAAGCCTTGGATCTAAGCAACGCACCGCAAATTCCAGCGGAATTGGCTGCAGAGCGCCGTTTACTGAAGGCGCGCGCGTTGTTTGATCAAAATAAACCGCAAGAAGCATTGGATTTGATCGCGGCCGAGAAAAGCCGGGAGGCCGACATGCTGCGCACGGATATATACTGGCGGATGCGCAATTGGGGCATGGTGGCTGAAAAATTGAATCGGTTGATTGTGGAATCTCTGGACGATGAAGAAAAACAGCGTCAACAATCGGATCAGCCAGCACCTGCCGAGCCGGCTAAATTATCTCCACAGGTCGCCCAGTGGGTCTTGAACTTGGCGATCGCGGCGGCGCTGGACGGCGATGACGATGCCTTGAAGCACATCAAACGCAGCTATTGGGCTAGAATGAAAACCTTGCCACAATTTGAGGCGTTTGAAATTATTACCAGTGTGGACGCGAACGAACCGCTCAGCCTGGCCGAATTGACCGGCAAGCTGGATGAAGCGGTAAAATATGAAAACTTCATGACCTTCTATAAAGAGAAGATCAAAAAAGGCACTTTCGCAATTAATTAGTGGTGTTATCCGCCGGTTCCATAACTCTGCACCAAGCTTCCGGCGATTAGATACCAGCCATCGACAAGCACAAAGAAAATCAATTTAAAGGGCAGGGCGATCATTGCCGGGGGTAACATCATCATACCCATGGACATCAGGATCGATGCAACCACCATATCGATAATCAAAAACGGCAGGAATATTAAAAAGCCAATTTCAAAGGCGCGGCGCAATTCGCTAATCATAAAGGCCGGAATAACGGCTTGTATTGGTGTTTTGTCAACTTCAACGGCTGGATCGATTTTAGCCATTTCACGGAATAACCCTAAATCCTTGTCGCGCGTATGTTCCAGCATAAAAGTTTTAAATGGTTCCACGCCACGGCTAAATGCTTCCATTTCATTAATCTGCTCGTTGATCAATGGTTCAATGCCCACGCGATACGATTCTTCGAATACCGGCATCATGATAAATAAAGTTAGGAACAAGGCTAAACTGATCAGTACCGAATTTGGCGGGGTTTGCTGAACGCCTAGGGCGCTTCGCAATAAGGACAATACGACGATAATTCTGGTAAAAGATGTCACCATCACCAATATCGATGGCGCCAAACTTAGAACGCTGATGAGCGCTAGGAACTGTAAAATCCGGCTGGTGGCGGAACCGCCGCCTTCGCCCATATCCAAATTTAATGTTTGTGCCAGGGCCGGTGAGGCAAGTACAAAACTGGCAATCGTAAAACCTAATATTGTCAGAATATGTTTTATTTTCATGCGGTCTTCCTAATATCTTGGGAATTAGCGGCATCCGGCGCGGCAGGGCGGCTGGAAATCAGGCAATCATGGCCTTGGCCGGTCAGAATCAGATGCTCGGTGTCATCGTGGCGAATTAAAAATAGTTTCTTTTTGTGATCAATCGGCATGATTTCCAGAACTCTGATCCGTCGTTTATGTTGTGGCATCATTGCGGGTCCAATACCGCCATATTTACGCAGCAAGTAGGCGCAAAGACCCAGTATCGCAAGAACGAATACCAAGGATGCCACAAATTTAACGTAAACCACGCCTTCCATTAATCCTCGCCGGTTGTATTTTTGATGTTGGATGCTTTGTTGTAAGCATGAACCGCTTGGCGGTTTGGATTCAGTTGCTTGATTTGTTCCATCAATTCGCCATGCCGCGATTTCATTTCCTCGTAATACTTGTCCATATCATCCAAAAGGGCCATTAAATGCGGCTGTACGGTTTTGCGATCGTTGGCCGGCAGTTTCTGAATCAACCCGCAGACGTCTTTGACGCGCATTTCGACATTGTTCAATTCCATAATTTGTCCGGCCTTCAGCATGCCCATCGCGCCGAGCACACTGTTTTTGATGGAATTGACTTCATCGATTATCTGTGGAAGGTTTTTCATTCTTTTTCTCCCAAGGCGGGACGATTCCATTCGCACGGTACACATAGGACAGGATTTCCGCAACTGCGGCGAAGACTTCGACCGGAATTTCTAAATCCACCTCTAGCGCCGACAGCACTTCGGCCAAATCCGGGTCTTGGCGAACTTTGATATTGTTTCTGAAGGCTAGTTCCAGAATTTTCTCAGCTATTTTGCCACGTCCTGTTGCCGTAATGCGGGGAATCGCATCGGTCTCAAGGTCATGTTGCAATGCTACGGCGACTTTTTGTTTCAGTTTACGCCGTTTAGCTTTTTTTTCAGATTCCGCCATTATACTTTTGGATCAGGCTTTGGCTTGGCCAAGGCCTGGGTAGCGGATGGTGCGGTACCGGCTTTGATCAGGTTGGCGGCAAAGTCACCGGCTGCTGCTGCTGCTTTATTTTCTTCCTGAATCCGGTCATATAATTCCCGGCGCAGGACGCTAGCCGATTGGGGAAAGGTAAAGCCTAATTTGATGGATTTGCCACGAATTTCGACCACGGTAACCTCGATATTGTCATTGATTACAACGGATTCGCCTACCTTGCGAGTTAAGTAAAGCATTGATATACCTATGAAAAATTATCTACCTGAACTTATGTCACATATTAGCGCCTTTTAGGGGGGTGGGTAAAGCTTTAACCGGTCCTTAACCCTAATAAGTTATAACTAAAGGTACGCCTGGAATAGGTATTTGGGGGGAACCAAGTGCCATTTCAGGGGGATTAGATAAAAACAAATTATAAATGTTGGCACAAATGGACTCTAAACAACCCGAGCTTTTCACGGCTTTACAATCCCAAATGAAGTGGGCTGCTGCGCGTCAAAGTTTGATCGCGGGCAATATCGCTCATGCCAACACACCCGGATTTCAACCAAAAGACTTAAAGCCACTCGACTTTCGTAGTGTCTTAAAAGCAACACAAAGTCCTTCGCTGGCTGTTACCAACCCAAAACATATCTCGCCGGTAAGAGCGGAAGGGCCATTTGAAAAGCATCGTTTATCGTATGAAACATCGTTAAGCCATAATGGCGTTGATGTAGAAGAACAAGCATTACTATCTGCCAAGACAAAAGACATGCACACGGAAGCCGCGAATATTTACAGCAAATATTCCGGCATGTTTCGTTTAGTCATTGGCCGTGGCGGCGGATTATAGGTAAAGGTGAATTATGGATTTAAGCAAGGCAATGGACATTTCCGCATCCGGTTTACGGGCCCAAGGCGCCCGTATTAAGGTGATATCGGAAAATATGGCGAACTCGGAATCCGGTCCATCGCGTCCGGGCGGAGAGCCGTATAAACGCAAAACTATTTCATTCAAGGCGCAAGTAGATAAGGCCAGTGGCGCTGAGATGGTAAAGGTTTCCGGTTACGGTCAAGATAAAACACCGCCAAGAATGAAATTCGATCCGGCCAATCCTATGGCGGATCCAGATGGGTATGTGCCGATGCCCAATATTAATCCCGTTATTGAAATGACCGATATGCGCGAAGCGCAGCGCAGTTACGAAGCGAATTTAAGCATGATAGAGACATCGCGCAGCATGATTCGGTCGACTTTGGATTTATTGAAATAAGATAGATAGAGTTGAACAGGGAGAAGAATAATGGACGCCAGATTTACAAACGCTACCGCCGCTTATGGCAAATCGCCAATGATGGGCGGTTCTGGACTGGAAGCGCGCGATTCCGGCGCTGGCAACAGTTTTGCCAATACATTGCAAAATATGATTGGCGACAGTTTGAACTCTGTCCGCCAGGCTGAAACAACGACTATGGCCGGATTGACTGGCAATGTTGACCTAACCGATGTGGTTACAGCAATCAGTAAAGCCGAATTGACTTTGCAAGCCGTTGTCGCCGTGCGCGATAAAGTTATTACCGGTTATCAAGAAATTATGCGTATGCCTATTTAATAGGGAATAGGGGTGGCGTAAAGGCTGGCAGGGCTGCAAGTTTATGGCCCCACTGCATCAAGTGTTTACCCCTTTTCCTTTATTATAATAATTTCCCTATACCCTGTACCATAAACCCTATACCCTGGCCGCATGGAACAATCAGAATTTATCAGTATCTGCCGAGAGGCAATTTGGGTGATGATGAAAGTCGGCGGACCGATGATGTTGATCGCCTTGATCGTCGGTCTTACCATTTCTTTGGTTCAAGCATTAACGCAAATTCAGGAAACGACTTTATCGTTCGTTCCCAAAATCATCTGCATTTTCATGGGTATGATTTTGTTTCTGCCGTTTATGCTGAATTCGCTCACCGCTTTTACTCACGAGATATTCGATAAGATTATCACAATCGATTAGCAGGTAAGCCGTGCCGCAAATCGCGCAATTGTTAGTACCGGAATTGCTGTTTGCTTTTTTGTTGGTGCTGACGCGCCTTGGCGGCGTATTTTTAATGTTGCCTGGATTTGGCGAAGTTTTTATCAGTCCCCGTATACGCATATGTTTGGCGGTTCTGGTCAGTTTTACCATGTTTCCGCTTGTTAGGGATGGATTGCCCCCGTTGCCGCCGGATGTTTATGGCCTTGTTATGCTGGTCGCTCACGAAGCCTTGATTGGGCTTTTTATAGGCGTTTTTTCCAGGATTGTTTTGTCCTGCCTCGAAGTGGGGGGTATGATTATTTCCACCCAGATGGGTATTTCCGCCGCCGTCATGTTTAACCCAGTATTGGCGACCCAAGGGTCTTTAATCAGCGTTTTCCTGACGCTGGCTGGAATCGAAATGATGTTTTTAACCGATTTGCATCATTTATTTTTTCATGCCATGCAGGATAGTTATCAAATTTTTCCAGCAACGGGCGCATTGCCGCTGGAAGACATGTCACAGACCTTTAGCCAGATTGTAAGTAAATCCTTTAAAATCGCCGTACAATTATCCGCGCCATTTTTGGTGCTCGGCGTTGTATTTTTCGTCGGCATGGGGCTGCTGGCGCGATTGATGCCGCAAATGCAGGTGTTTTTTATTGCGATGCCGCTGCAAATTTTGTTGGGTTTGCTTTTAGTTTCAATTAGTTTTTCTGCAATGTTAATTCTTTATCTTGACTTCTTTAACGAATCGCTGACCCCATTTTTGGTGCCAAGGTAAGAAAATGGCCGAAGAATCAGACGATTCCGATAAAACCGAAGAACCCAGTCAACGAAAGCTAGACGAGGCGAGACAGCACGGCCAGGTTCCACAATCCCGTGAAATTACCCATTGGTTTATGATCATGGCGGCTGGCGTTACTGTGCTGATGTTTGGTCCAAGCTTTGCTCATGGGCTGTATACGGATCTTGTTGGGCTTTGGGAGCATCCGCAGGATCTGGTATTTAATCAAAACAATATCGGAGATTTGCTGACAGATCTTGTTTTGAAAGTAATGTTCGTAATGCTGTTGCCATTGTTATTGTTGGTGGCGGCGGCGTTTTTGGGACATGTTTTACAATACGGATTGCTATTTGCGCCTGACCATATTCAACCCAAACTGGAACGCATTTCCTTGATGAAAGGATTTGAACGTATTTTTTCCATGCGGTCGGTGGTCGAACTGGTAAAGGGAATTGTCAAAATAGCTATTGTGGGCGGTGTAATTTATATGATTATTCGTCCGATGTTCGACCAGGCGCCATCTTTTATTACGTACGATATGCCGGATTTGTTGAAGGCCGTTTATCAGCTGACCGGCAAAGTGCTGATGGTGGTGGTTGCAGTACTAACCGGAATTGCGGTGGTCGACTGGCTTTATCAGCGCCTGACTTTCATGCAGAAAATGCGCATGAGCAAGCAAGAATTAAAAGACGAGTATAAGCAGTCGGAAGGCGATCCGATGATAAAACAACGCATCAGGCAGATTCGCGCAGACCGGGCGCGTAAGCGCATGATGGCGGCAGTGCCCAAGTCGACGGTGGTCGTCACCAACCCAACCCACTACGCAGTGGCGTTATTATACGAAGGCGAAAAAATGCATGCCCCGCGCGTAGTAGCCAAGGGGGTGGATACAATCGCTCTGCGTATTCGCGCGATCGCCGAGGAAAACAAAGTGCCCATCATGGAAAATCCTCCTTTGGCCAGGTCTTTATACGCTTCCGTTGATGTAGACGAGGATATACCGGTAGAACATTACAAAGCGGTAGCGGAAGTCATTACCTTCGTTATGAAATTCAAGAAAAGGAAATAGGGAAGAGTCCAAGCCGGTTTTGTGCAGAAAAATGACTAATTCTGACATACTGCCCACAATGTCCAATTCTTGCTTGCTTTGCCTTATGTAACAACATATCTTTGAAAAATAAGTCTTTTTTTACCCTCTATTTTTCGGGCCGTGTTCCTGTGCTGTTAAAAGGCGAAGAAATTAAAACCGATGATCCATCCAGCAAGCAAAATCGCGCGGTGCTGGTAAGTCCGATTCTATGGTTAACCGGCGCGACTTTGGCGGCCAGTTTTTATCTGGTATTTTATTATTTTTTTACCGAATACGATTTCCCAAGCGTTCTTTTGTATATTTTTACCGGCATTTCGGTTTCGCTGGCTATTATTCTATGGTTTAGCTTGCGTCAGTTCCAAATGCTGCAACAAAGTGTGGTCGAATCGCAGATTTATCGCGACGCGTTTGAATATGCTTATGACGCGCAGTTAATCTTGAATCAAGACGGGCGAACTTTTTCTTCGAATTTTTCCGCGGGGCGTTTTGCCACCAATAAAAACGAACCTTTGCTCGCGGCGCTCGATAAAATGATGATCGAAGGCGACCGGGAAGGGCGCTATAACCTTTCTGTTTTGCGCAGCAGCGCCGCCGAAGGCAAAAGCGGCGAAGTTTCCACCCGTATTTATTCCCCGACCAATTATAATGCCAGAATGCTGGTTGCGGCTGCGCCGTTAAAGGGTTTTCGCGGCATGTCCGTTTGGCGTATCGTCCAAAACGCGCAGCGCAGCGGGACGCATCAGGATCTTGCGCCGGAATTAGCCGCCCTGCAATATGTGATTGATCAAGTTCCGATCGGTATTTTTACCCTGGGTGAAGAAGGTATTATGTTGGGTGTCAATAATACCATGGCGGAATGGTTGGGTTGGCCGCCGGGGGAAATCGTCAGCAAGAAATTGAAGATCGACGAGTTTTTGATTGCGCAAGGGGAAGGCGATGTTAATGCCGCTGAAGAAAAATCCAATCAACCGGAAATCTGTTCAGTCACTTTGAAAGATAAAAAAGGCGGCACGTTTAATGCCACCTTGGTAAAGGTAAATTTAAAACAAATCTCTGCTGATAAAACGCATGAAAATCCGATTCGCGGCGGTGGGCTGATTATACGGCATATGGATAACAACCTTGCGTTGGAATCAGCCTTTAAACGTTCGCGTTTATTATTCAAACGCTTTTTCGAAGACGCGCCGGTGGGTATCGCTTTGGTTGATTTGAATGGCCGCATTACCGAAGCAAACCGGACTTTCCGTAAAATGATGGAAAAAACCTTGGGTAAGGTCGAAGGCCGGGCGGTGGCCGATGCGATTAAAAAAGATGATCGCGAACGTCTTGCCAATATCTTCACTTTTGCCATGTCGTCCACCGACATGTTGCCAATTTTGGAAACCAAGGTTTTAACGGCACAGGAAAAAGTCGCTTCGTTGTATATCAGCCGGCTCGAAGACGAATATGGCGTCGTGGTCGGATTCGTTATCCACTTTGTCGATGTGACGGAGCAGAAGAACCTCGAAGTCCAATTCGTGCAATCGCAAAAAATGCAGGCGATCGGCCAACTGGCTGGGGGCATCGCGCACGATTTTAACAATATTCTTACGGCGATTATGGGATATTGCGATTTGTTATTGCTGCGCCATCGTCCTGGCGATCAGTCGTTCGGCGATATTCAGCAGATCAAGCAAAATTCCACCCGTGCGGCTAATCTGGTGCGGCAATTGCTTGCGTTTTCGCGCCAACAGCAATTGAAGCCGCGTGTATTGAACATTACGGACATTCTGTCCGAATTGGCCAATTTGCTTCGCCGTTTGATTGGCGAGAATATCAAGCTGAACATTACCCATGGTCGCGATCTTGGTCTGTTAAAGGTCGACCAGGTGCAGTTCGAACAAGTGATCATCAATATGGTCGTTAACGCGCGCGACGCTATGCCAAAAGGCGGCGAGCTGTCGGTGCGAACCCAAAACGCCACATTCGACGCGCCGGTAAATTATGGGTCTGAGGTAATTCCAGCCGGCGAATATGTGCAGATCGATGTCAAGGATACCGGCGTCGGCATTCCAAAGGAAAACCTGACCCGTATTTTCGAACCGTTCTTTACCACCAAAGGTCCGGGGGCGGGTACTGGCCTTGGGCTTTCAACAGTTTATGGTATCGTTAAACAAACCGGCGGATTTATTATCGTCGATTCCACCATCAATGTCGGCACGACATTCACCGTATTTTTACCACGCCATATGGGCGGCGAAGAAGCGCAAGCAAAACCGGAAGCTGAAAGCGACGATCAGAATACCAGCGATTTGACCGGCGTCGGCACAATCTTGCTGGTCGAGGACGAAGACGCGGTTCGTTCGTTCAGCACCCGCGCACTGCGGAATAAAGGATACAAAGTGCTGGAGGCACCGAGCGGCGATGCGGCGTTAAAAATGATTATCGAAGACCGTCCGAAATTGGATTTACTGGTGACCGACGTTATGATGCCGGGCATGGACGGCCCCGCCTTGATCCGCGAAGTGCGTAAAATCATGCCGGATATCAAAGTGGTTTGCATTTCCGGTTATGCCGAAGATACGTTGCGCGAAAAAATCGGCGGCGATCAAAATATTCATTTCTTGCCGAAACCGTTCAGCCTGAAACAGCTCGCCGGCAAGGTGAAAGAGCTGATGGGGGCGTAATCCCGGTGCCTTTCATTCAACATTATATTTTGGATCCGTTGCTGGGCGCACTGGTAGCGATCTTGCAAATTATATTCTGGATTCTGCCATTCCGCGTATCGTCGGCGATTGGTGGTGGGTTGGCGCGGTTGATTGGCCCCAATCTAGCTATATCGCGCAAAGCGCAAAAGAATCTGCAATATGTTTGGCCAGATATGCCGCCCGAACGGCAGCAGGAAATAATTACGCGCATGTGGGACAATCTTGGCCGCAATTTTGCGGAATATCCAGGTCTGGGCCGATTGCAATTTGGCAATATGATCCATGTGCATGGGGCAGAGGCTGTAAATTCAATTATTGGTAAAAGGCCAATTGTATTTGCCGCGGCGCATATCGGTAATTGGGAAACTATTCCTTATTTCTGGGCAAAGCAGGGATGGAAAGTCGATATTGTTTATCGCCGTGCGAATAATCGATATGTGGATTGGGTGATACAATTTATCCGCTCGCGGACTGGTTTGACTTTTGCGGCAAAGGGAAGAGAAGCATCAAAACAAATTATTCAATCTTTATCAAAATCGTCCAGTGTTGCTCTGCTAATGGATCAGCGGATGAGCGATGGTGAGGAAATTGACTTCCTGGGTAAACCCGCAATGACCGGAACCGGGTGGATTAAGTTGGTATTGCGCAACAACGCTGCAATAGTTCCTGTGTATTGCGTCCGGGGCAGGGATCATGATCCATGTAAATTCGATATGATATACGACACACCGATTCTGCCGGAACAATTAAACTTGCCGGCGGATTCCGCCGAGGCGGTACGGTTCGTTGCGGCGGTAGTCAATAAAAAATACGGCGAGTGGATTAGCGCTGGTCGCGGGGCCGACCAGTGGCTTTGGCTGCACCGGCGGTGGGGTCGCCTCGTTTAGCGGATTTCTTCTCTGCATGAATTACGCGGAGGCGGTTTAATGCCTCTTGGCGTCTATCTCTTTGTCCGAGTATTTTATATGTATCCAGTAAAACAAGGCATAGTCTTTTATCGGCTGTTGCTAAAGATCCATGATATTGATCGGCTGTGCTTCTTAATTTAGCCCCCTGTTTTCCATAAATATATGTTTTTAATAATATGGTTAAGGCATGGCCATCGTTGGGGTCAAGGGCCAATAGATCGAAACATATCGCCTCTGCTTCGCCGAATTTCTGCATTGCAAGCAGCAGGCTGGCTTTTTTGGTTTTAATTTTAACGGGTAATTTGGGATCGTCCTCTGATCTGTTATGCGGATGAGCAAGCAATTTATCATATAATTGAAGGCCCTTTGTTCCATAGCCGGTTCTCAATTCATCGTGAGCAGGCCCTAAGTTTTTTAAATGGGAACAAGCCATTTGGCAGGCGGTTGCATAAATCAATATAAATTCAAAATCTTCTGCTGATTCAGGAGTGGTTTCATTCGATTCCCCTAAGGCTAATGCATCCTTTAGGGGCTCTATATTCCACTTACCGTCTTTATTGCGATTGTGTGTTACGCGGAATAATAACTTACGCATTTGTTCGGCCAAAGGATTTGAATTTCTTTTTTCGCCCATATTGTATCTTTTTAATAAAAGTCACAGTTTTCTACGACTTCTTCCTAAGCTTAAATTCTTCGCTTGTCAAATAGAACAAAACGTGTACACTCGGATTATTCGATAAGTCCTATTCATCATCCATCACAGGGGAATAATCATGGCAAATCCTTCACTCCGCGCCGTTAGCAGCGATAAAGAAAGCAAGAAAACAGCGTCATCCGACAATCCTGAGAAAAAACGCGCGCTGGAAGCTGCGTTGTCCCAAATTGAACGTTCTTTCGGTAAGGGTTCGATTATGAAATTGGGGACCCAAGATAAAATCGAAGTGGAAACGATTCCAACAGGCTCTTTGGGTTTGGATCTGGCGCTGGGTATTGGTGGTTTGGCCAAAGGACGTATCATTGAAATTTATGGCCCGGAAAGTTCGGGTAAAACCACACTCGCGCTGCATGTCGTTGCTGAAGCGCAGAAAAAAGGTGGTACGGCTGCGTTTGTCGATGCTGAACACGCACTCGATACCGCTTATGCGCAGAAACTGGGTGTTGACATCAATAATTTGCTGATATCGCAGCCTGATTCGGGCGAACAGGCGCTTGAAATCGCCGATACGCTGGTTCGTTCCGGCGCGGTTGATATTTTGGTGATCGATTCGGTTGCGGCGCTTGTCCCTCGCGCGGAACTTGAAGGCGAAATGGGCGATTCGCACATGGGATTGCATGCGCGCTTAATGTCTCAAGCCCTGCGGAAATTGACGGGCTCGATCGCGCGTTCCAATACCACGGTAATTTTCATCAATCAAATCCGTTTGAAAATCGGCGTGATGTTCGGCAATCCGGAAACCACCACCGGCGGCAATGCGTTGAAATTCTATGCCTCGGTCCGTTTGGATATCCGCCGTACCGGCGCGATTAAAGCTGGCGAAGAAATCGTTGGATCTTCCACCCGCGTTAAGGTTGTAAAAAACAAACTGGCGCCGCCATTCCGTACCGTCGAATTCGATATTATGTATGGCGAAGGTATTTCCAAAACCGGCGAATTGTTGGATTTGGGCGTAACCGCCAATCTGGTCGAAAAATCTGGCGCATGGTTTTCTTATAAAAACAACCGTATTGGCCAGGGACGTGAAAACGCCAAGCAGTATCTGAAGGATAATCCAAAGATCGCTGCGGAATTGGAGGCTGCGATTCGCGCCAATGCCGCCGCCGTGGCCAATAAAATGACCACGGGCCCGGATGCCGGCGATGACAAAGATAATGCCAGTGATGATTAAGTAAATTCCAGGCGGCCGGCCGGTTGCAGGACCGGCTAATTAGCCGCCTGGTTTTCCTAAGTCTCAATTCTAGATCATATGTATGAAATTCATGGCTTCTTGCAGCTGCCATGATAAGCGGAAGCCTTTCCCTGTAGGGCTTCCGCTTTTTATTTTAATGAAAAAAGAGATCTACATACCAAAGCGTTATTGCCACATTAGAATTTTGCCACAATCAATTGAAATATATAAATAAAACCTAAAAATAATTGATTTAGGGTGCTGTTTATGCTATATACAAATGATAATAAGAAAAACCAAGTTAGGAGTGCGGGTGCAAAATCAAATTGTGGGGCAAGTTTCTGGCGGCTTTGCCAATGTGGATGCTGCCTTTAATTCTTATGCTTTTGGGTACAATAATTCAACTGCGGCCCCAAATTTTTTGACCGCAGGGAATATGGGATCTGTTTCTACCGTACCAGGCTTTACGGTATCCAACAACGCAGCGGATATAATTGGCGTGCCTTCTCCTGGCGCGATAGCGCTGGTTCTTATCGGTACCGTAGTGGCATTGCGTGGCCGCAAACGTTCTAACAGCCGTTAATCAATAAAGCTTGAAAACCTGCGGCAAATACTGCAATTTAGCGGCCTTAATGAATTATAAGCCCGTTTACCATTGCAGGATTACCGATGCTCGATAAAACCTACAGCCCCGCCGACATTGAAAAGAAACATTACGAACGCGCCGAACAGTCCGGCGCTTTTGCCGCGCATCCGGGATCGATCAAAAAGCCCTATACCATTATGATGCCGCCTCCCAATGTGACCGGCAATTTGCACATGGGCCATGCGCTGACTTTTTCGATTCAAGATATTTTGATCCGGTATTACCGCCGAGCCAACCGCGATGCGTTATGGATGCCAGGCACGGATCACGCGGGGATTGCCACGCAAATGGTGGTCGAACGCCAATTGGCCGAACAAAAAGTAACGCGCCATGATTTAGGCCGGGAAAAATTCCTTGAAAAGGTATGGCATTGGAAAGAAGAATCGGGCGGGGCGATAACGCGTCAATTGCGTCGCCTTGGCGCCAGCGCCGACTGGAACCGGGAGCGTTTTACGCTGGATGACGGTCTTTCCGCCGCTGTGCGCAAGGTGTTCGTCGAATTGCACAAACAAAAATTGATTTACCGCGATAAACGCCTGGTGAACTGGGATCCAAAATTGCAAACCGCGATTTCGGATCTGGAGGTTGAGCAAAGGCCAACCAAAGGCAAGTTATGGTATTTGCATTATCCATTAGTTGGCGAGCAAGGCCATATCACCATTGCTACCACGCGTCCCGAATCGATGCTGGGCGGCGATGCGGCGGTTGCGGTACATCCCGAAGACGACCGGTATAAAAAACTGATCGGCAAAAAAGTCAAATTGCCAATGGTAGATTGTGTACTGCCCATTATTGCCGATGAATATGTCGACCGGGAAAAAGGCAGCGGCGCCGTGAAAATTTCGCCGGCGCACGATTTCAACGATTTTGAAATCGCCAAACGCCATAATTTGCCGATGCCGAATGTATTCGATAAAACCGCGCATCTGAATGAATTGGCGCCAACCGAATATCGCGGCATGGACCGTTTCAAGGCGCGCGAAAAATTTATTGCGGAGATGGAGTCGCTTGGATTGCTGGAAAAGATCGAAGACAATGCTATGGTCATTCCGCACGGTGACCGTTCCGGCGTGGTCATCGAACCGTTCCTGACCGATCAATGGTATTGCGATGCGGTGACATTGGCCAAACCCGCGATCGAGGCCGTGCGTTCTGGCAAAATCAAATTCGTGCCGCAAAAATGGGAAAATACCTATTACAGCTGGATGGAAAATATTCAGCCTTGGTGTATTTCGCGCCAATTATGGTGGGGCCACCAAATCCCGGCCTGGTATGGACCGGACGGGCATGTGTTTGTCGGCATGGATGATGCGGATGTCATTAAACAGGCGGAAAAACATTACAACAATACCGAAGTTTATGTGCAGAATGATCCGAATAAACCTGTTCAACCGCGCACCGCCAACACCGATAAAATTATCATTCTTAAACGCGATCAAGACGTTCTGGATACTTGGTTTTCATCGGCGCTGTGGCCGTTCTCAACGCTTGGTTGGGAAAATGGCAAGGATGATCGCGCCAAATGGGATGAATTGAAACGGTACTATCCGACCGATGTGCTGGTGACCGGATTCGATATTATTTTCTTCTGGGTTGCGCGCATGGTGATGATGGGCATGCACTTTATCAAGGACGTGCCGTTCCGCGAAATTTATATTCACGCCCTGGTGCGCGACGCCAAGGGACAAAAAATGTCCAAGACCAAAGGCAATGTGATCGATCCATTATCGACCATAGACGAATTCGGATGCGATGCGTTGCGGTTTACATTGGCGGCATTGTCGGTGCCGGGCAGGGATATTAAAATGTCCACCGACCGTATTTCCGGATACCGTAGTTTCGCAACCAAATTATGGAACGCTGCGCGGTTCTGTGAAATGAATGGCTGCGCGTTCGATGCGAATTTCGATCCCAAAACCGCAACCAACGTGATCAATAAATGGATCATCGGCGAGATCGTTTCGTTGGAACAGAAACTGTCCAAGGCGATTCGCGATTACCGTTTTGACGAAGCCGCCAACGTGATTTATCACACGACTTGGGGCAGTTTCTGCGATTGGTATTTGGAATTCACCAAACCAATTCTGGCGGGCGAAGATATTATCGCCGCATCTGAAGTACGCAAAACTACGGCCTGGGCACTGGCGCAATTGGTGCATATGCTGAACCCATTCATGCCGTTCATTACCGAAGAGTTATCGGAAAAATTATCGTTCAATCATGATCGCCCATTAATTACCGAGCCATGGCCGAAATACGATACGATTAAAGTAGATGCGAACGCCGCGGATGAAGTCAATTGGCTGATCGATGTGATCAGCACCGTTCGCACGTTGCGCATGGAACTGAATATCTCGCCATCCGCGCCATTGTCTTTACTGTTTAAGGATATTAGTCCGGCGAAAAAAGCGCAGGCGGATCAATATCGCGATGTGATCATGCGTTTGGCCAGATTAAAAGATATAAATTATTTGGCTGGCGATTTGCCCAAAGGCGCAGTGGTTGGTATCGTGCGCGATGCGACCATCGTGTTGCCGGTCGCAGATGTGATCGACCTTGGCGTTGAACGCGCGCGTTTGGAAAAAGAAATGAAAAAACTGGCGGACGAGTTGGCCAAATTAGATGCCAAGCTGAACAACCCCAAATTCATGGAAAACGCCGCCGAAGACGCGGTCGAGGAAGTTCGCGAAAAACGCGCCGAGGCGGTGGAAATTAAAGAAAAACTGGAATCGGCCCTGAAGCGGATTGCCGGATAAGATTAAGAATCCAGCAAGGCTTGCACATGCGCCTTGGCACTGGCGGCGCTCGCGGCGATATCGTAACCGCCTTCTAATACCGACATGATTCTGCCTTTGGCATGTTTCTGCGCTAGGGAAATAAGGTCTTTGGTAACGGTATAATAATCTTGGGTTTCTAAATTTTGCGATCCTTTGGGGTCGTCTTTGTGAGCGTCAAACCCGGCTGAGATAACAATAAATTCAGGCGCGAATTTATCGATCGCCGGCAAAATTTTGGTTTGCCAGCTTTGCATCCACGCATCGCGTGAAATATCGGGTTTTACAGGAACATTAATAATATTGCCGACGCCGGTTTCATGTTCGTATCCGCTTTCTGGCCAAAGAGGCAATTGGTGGATGCTGGCAACCAGTACAGAATTATCTTTTTCAAAAATTTGTTGCGTACCATTGGCGTGATGCACGTCAAAATCCACAATCGCTACTTTTTTGATTTTATATTGTTGCTGCGCATAGCGTGCGGCGATAGCAGCATTGGCGAATACACAAAATCCCATCGATTTATGGGTCAGGGCATGATGGCCAGGTGGACGCGTGGCCGCAAAAGCGGTTTTGGCCTGGTTCTTAAAAATCAAATCTACTGCATGGCAAGATGCGCCGACACTGCGCCACAAGGCTTCGCCCGATGCAGGGCTTAGGGTAGTGACTTCACCACCGTCATCATTGGAAACAACTTCGTTAATCTCAACCGCTTTATATCCTTGGGTTGGGACATTCTGAAAAATGAAATCCATATATTCCGGCGTGTGGGCCAGCAATATTTGTTCCTTATTTCCGCGTGGGGCTTCGATCCATTGAATATTTTGATTGGCGATTTCTTTCAAAGCTTTTTCAATCGCTACCAAACGTTCCGAACGTTCAGAATGATTTGGCCCCGGATCATGAGCGATGCAGGCCGAATGATGAATAATAGCGAGTTTAGACATATACAATAAAGTTATAGATTACGCACGGATACGACTTCTGTGACATGCGGCTAATGTACGTACCACATCTGGAGTTAAGACACCAATTTTCATTTCATGCTTTTCATAACTGAGCGGTTTACCACCAAGCGCTGCCAGAGCATGTTGTAATAATGTATTATCGCTTGCAACCTTAACATCTATGTTGCCTGCAGGAGGAATGCCCATTTGATGAGCGGCTTCGGCCAATAATATGCGCGCAAGTGCTTCCGGACTTTTTGCATGCTCATGTTCGATTAATTGGGGGTCGTTTTGGGTAATAGCCAGATTAGCGATATGTAATCCGGCGGCGGCATTAAAGGTAGAATAGCTAGTATAGCCGCTAAGTGTGTTAGCATGACCATTATCACCAAAAGAAACCGCGATTTCATGGGGCTGCAATACCGATAAGGCAGGCATAGTTTCCAATCTTGTTACATCACCAGACAATCGTCTATGTTCCATAACTTGGGCACAGGATACGCGCCAACTGCCCATATCTTCCGGAAATTTTGCGCCGACTTTTTCATACATGGTGATTGCGGCTTGATTTACTTTATCGACTTCCCATACAATTTTGGAATGACCAGCCTGTTCCGCTAAATTGGCCAAATATTCCATCATAATGCGGCCATAACCATGACCGCGACGAGTATGATCGGTAACAATGTCTTCTAAGTATAAATGACGGTTCTTGCCATCATGGCCGGGATAAATGGTAATAACACCAGCTACGGCATTTTGTACCGTCAAAAAATGCGCGCCCCAAACACCATTCTGAAGGTGGTCGATTAAACGTCTGCGATAGGAAGGTTCTGTGGGAAGAGGAGTGTCGTGTTGTTTGCCTTGTTGATCCAGAAGTTCGATCAAACCTTCCAAATGGGCAGGGCTGCCATTGAACGGTTCAATAATACCTGTGCTTCTATCTTTTAATTCAACGGTAACAGGGGTAGTTGTAATGGGAAGTGCCATGCGCCCTGGAAGAGGCTCAGTAGTCGTAACGGTGGCGGGTACCGTATTAGTCATTATTTTTATATCCCCTGTAACAAATTAGCAATATCTTTAAAGGATTCATTATATTTAAATCGATTGTAAAATCAACATAATAATAGGTGTTTACGCAAGCCTTATTTACACTTTCTTCTCTACATCAGTAACTTATCCACAGACCAGTATAAGGACTTTTCATTAATTTCAAATAGTTAGAAATAATCATCCTTATCAGAAGCTAATTTACTGTCGTACATTTTAGCTAATTTAAACTATTTGCTAACCTCACGCCTATAAGCTGGACCCATAAAACAAACAAAGAACAGGGTTCGGTTATGTACTTCAATCTTTCGCGCTATATGTGCCGTTTTGTATTTTTCGCCATCACCGGATCGGTGCGCATGGTGACCAGCTTGGCCTTTTTACCGGTCAAGATTTCTTACAAATTATTGGCCCTGACTTGCGGCGGTTTGGCATTTGCTGCCGTTAATCCAGCCCGTAAGGCAATTCAAAATAAATTCTTTCCGCCTGTACCGCCAAAACGCTATATGAAAGTGGGCAAGCCCGCTGTTGCGCCTATCACGGCCAGTGCTGTTAACCGCCCATCCTTAGGCGATGTCGCGCCAGTCATGTATGCCTATAGAAACGTGGCCAGTGTTGATGCGGCTATGGATCATATGAAACGCAGCTTGATCCAAAAACAAATCTTCCGCGCCAAATTTGCGGATGTGGTTCAGGTGGGCGCTTAGTTCAATTCAATAACAACCGGCGTGTGGTCGGATGGTTTTTCCCATCCGCGCGGGGTTTTGTCGATAGTTGCGGATTTTAATCGCTGCGCCGCATAGGCATTGGCGAACAAATAATCGATCCGGAATCCTAAATTGCGTTCGAATCCGCCAGCGCGGTAATCCCACCAAGAAAATTCATGCGCGCCTGGATTCATCGCGCGATAGCAATCGACCAAGCCAAGATTGACAATGCTGTGTAACGCCGCGCGTTCAGGATCGGAAAATAAAACTTCGCCACGACAAACCTTGGCATCGAAAACATCGATATCCTGCATTGCGACGTTGAAATCGCCGCCAATGACAACTTTACGTTCGGTTGCAAGGGCGAGGGCGATGTGTGCGCGCAACCGTTCATAAAATTTCATCTTATAAGCGAATTTGTCTGAACCAACCGCCTGGCCATTCGGCACATAGATATTGATCAATCGCCAGCCATCCGGCAAATCGACTTCGATATATCTCGCTTGTAAATCCTCATCATCGCCGGGCAGGGCAGAATGGACTACTTTGGATTTGATGCGCGATAGGATCGCGACGCCATTATAGGTTTTCTGGCCCACAAGTTCTGCGTGATATCCAAGCCCTGTGAAATCGAGCGCGGGAAAATCCTCCGCCACGCATTTCAATTCCTGCAACATAACCACATCGGGTTGCGCGTCATGCATCCAGCGCATCAAATGCTCGCGTCTGGATTTTATGGAATTAACGTTCCAACAAGCTATTTTCATTATTTACGCTGCGGTGCGACGGCGAGAACGGGTATGAACGGCTTCGTTATCTTGATGCTGGCGGAAACGCTCTTCTAAGATGGCATTATTGGCGCGGATCGCCTCGTTTTGAATTTTTGCGGCTTGTTGTTCGGTCAAAGAACCATTCGCCCGTATTTCCTTTGCGCCAGAAAACATCGCATTGGCAAAAGCAGTATTGCCCGACATTTGGGCAATGTCCCGGGCTGCGTCGATAATTTGCGGATTGCGCACGCCAACCAAAGCTTCTGCAACTTCTTTTAGGTTTCCATTATAAGCCGCATGCAATAATTGCCGTTCCATCGGGCTTAACGCCATGTTGGTTCCAGCCAAAGTATTTTCCAGAATTTCCAACATCATTGGAATATTTTTGGTGCGCACGGCTTCGGCATAACCGGAATCTAAATCCAAACGCAAATTGCCAATATTTTGATTCGCCCCAGGATTTGGATTGGCGCCTCTTTCAACGGCGGATTCATATGCTTCGCGGTCGCCATGAGTGATGGCGGTTAAAGCTTCTTCATCTCTAATGCGATCCATAACTCTCTCCTATATTGAAAAACTGACGCCGCAACCGCAACCGCTGGCGGCGTTGGGATTTTTAACTGAAAAATACGCGCCGATCATTTCTTCGACATAATCGATGCGGCTGCCTTTGACCAATTCCAAGGATATCGGATCGATCACCAATGCCATGCCGTTATGTTCGAATAAAAGGTCATCATCGGCCTTTTTATCATCGAAATCGAAAACATAGGAAAAGCCGGAACATCCACCCGAATCCACCCGTAGGCGCAACATCAGGGCCGGATTTTTCTCGGTTTCCCGCATTTCGGCGATCCGTTTGGCGGCATTATCGGTCAAAGTAACGCTGTCGTTCATCAAAACCCCATATATTCTTATGGGTAATGTAATTAATTATGGAAAAAAGTCAATTTTTTCAGCAATAAACTTGCTCAATAATCGCAATATGCTAGCTTAATCCGCTTAGAAAAATAAGGGTATTATGGCTGTTCGAAATATTAAATCGCCTGCTGGCGTTGCGAATGAAAATAGGTCCAAAGATCTGGCTGTGTATGCCTGCAGCGCGGCGAACAGCCGCGGCCGGCTGATTCGCGAACCATTGCCATCCAACCGCACAGAATTTCAACGCGACCGAGACAGGATTATTCACTCCGGTGCGTTTCGCAAGCTGGAATATAAAACCCAAGTCTTCGTCAATCACGAAGGCGATTATTACAGAACGCGTTTGACCCACTCATTAGAAGTCGCGCAAATCGCGCGTTCTATTTCCCGCAATTTGCAATTGGACGAAGATCTGGCCGAAGCCTGCGCGCTGGCGCATGATCTTGGCCACACGCCATTTGGCCACGCGGGCGAAGATGCGTTGAACGAAGTGATGGAATCATTCGGCGGGTTTGATCATAATGATCAAACGTTGCGTGTATTGACGCAACTGGAAAAACGCTATGCGAAATTCGATGGGCTGAATCTAACCTTTGAAACGCTGGAAGGCGTTGTGAAGCATAACGGGCCAATGGGCAAAAAAACATTGCCGACAACTATCGCGGCCTACAGCAAAAAACATGATTTGAAATTGAACACCCATCCAAGTGCGGAGGCGCAAGTCGCGGCGCTGGCGGATGATATCGCCTATTGTAACCACGATATCGATGATGGCATTCGCGCGGGATTATTCACCATCGATGATTTGCAATCCGTGTCGATTATTTCTGGCGTTATTGCACGGGTGCGTAAATCTTATCCAAAAATTGATACAGACCGATTGATGCACGAAGCCATCCGCGAAATGATTGGCAATATGGTTTCGGATGTACTGGCTGAAACTCGCCGCCGCTTGAAAAAAATCGCGCCGGAATCGGTCGATGATATTCGCGGCGCCAAAATGCCGGTAGTGGCGTTTTCGAAATCGATGCAGGAAAATTTGCTGGAATTAAAACAATTCCTGATGCGCCGCATGTATCGCCATTACCGCGTCAACCGGATGACCAGCAAGGCGCGGCGCGTGGTGCGGGAATTATTCATGATTTTGTTGGCCGAACCGGAATGTTTGCCGGAATCCTGGCAAGATGATATGCAAGGCCAGAATGAAAAAACCCGCGCGCGCATTGTCGCGGATTATATTGCGGGCATGACCGATCGCTATGCGCTCGACGAACACCGACGATTGTTCGATTTATACGCCAAAAGCTAGTTCCTATAATCAACCCAATTTAAATAAAAGCCTATTGTAATGACCAATATCTTTAATGATTTTAAAAATAAAATTGAAAAAATAATTCAGGATCTGAATGCGGCAGGGGAATTACCCGGTCAGTTGGATTTATCCAAAATTACCGCCGAACCGCCGCGCGATCCATCGCATGGGGATATTTCCACCAATGTGGCGATGGTATTGAGTAAACAAGTTAGTCTCTCCCCAAAAGCTACCGCAGATATAATTCTGCCTATTGTCAGTGGATTGCCATATGTTCAATCTGCTGAAACAGTGGGGCCAGGTTTTATTAATTTGCGATCGCAAAAAAGTATGTGGCAAAGCCATTTAGCAGAAATTTTGAATGCTGGAACTAATTACGGTTTTGAGAATATTGGCAAGGGCGAGCCCATCAACGTTGAATTCGTATCCGCGAATCCAACCGGGCCAATGCATGTGGGCCATGGGCGCGGCGCGGTGTTTGGCGATACATTATCGACATTATTGGAAAAAACCGGATACAAAGTCACGCGTGAATATTATCTGAACGATGCCGGTGCGCAGGTGGAAAAATTATCGCGCACTTTGCATCTTCGGTATCGCGAACATTTTGGCGAAAATATCGGTGAAATTCCCGCCGGGCTTTATCCGGCCGAATATATGAAGGAAGTTGCGGCGGCACTGGCAGAACGTGACGGCAAAAAATGGTTGGGCAAGGAAGAACCGGAATGGTTGGAACCGTTGCGCCAATTTGCGGTGAATCATATTCTTGGCTGGATCAAGGACGATTTAAAATTTCTTGGGGTGCGGCACGATGTGTTTTCCAGTGAATTTGAATTAATCAAGGCCGGTAAAGTCGATGTGATGATCAAACGCCTGCAGGATTTAGGGTTGTTGTATGTCGGCGTGCTGGAACCGCCAAAGGGCAAAAAGCCGGACGATTGGGAACCGCGCCCGCAAACATTGTTTCAATCGACCAAATTTGGCGACGATATCGACCGCCCGTTAAAAAAATCGGATGGCAGCAATACCTATTTCGCCAATGACGTTGCATATCATTATGATAAATATCTTCGTACAGGCAAGAATCTGGTCAATTGCCTTGGCGCGGATCATGGCGGCTATGTTCGCCGTATTACTGCCGCGACCAAGGCCGTCAGCAATGGCGAGGCGGAGCTGGATTGCAAGCTGAATCAACTAATCAATATCATGCGTAATGGCGAACCGGTGCGTATGTCCAAACGGGCAGGGACGTTTGTAACCTTGCGCGATGTGCTTGAGGATGTGGGTAAGGATGTATTCCGCTTCGTTATTATGACCCGCAAAAACGATGTGGCCTTTGATTTCGATTTGGTGAAGGTCAAGGAACAATCCAAGGATAACCCAGTATTTTATGTTCAATACGCTCATGCCCGGATCTGTTCGGTTATGCGGCATGCGGCGGAAATGTTCGGCGCGGCGACGATTGCCACAGACCAACTTAAAAAAGCCAATTTTAGCCTGTTGAATGATGAAGCCGAAATGGGGCTGATCAAGCTGATGGCCGCGTGGCCGCGCGCTATCGAGGCGGCAGCCTTGGCCCACGAACCGCATCGCCTGTGTTTTTATATTCAGGATCTGGCCGCCGCGTTCCATAGCCTGTGGAACAAGGGCAAAGATCACGCCGAGCTGCGATTTTTGATCGAAGGCAAGAAAGATGAAAGCATCGCGCGCCTGGCTATGATAGAATCGTGCCGTAGTATTATCGAAAGCGGTCTTTCGGTATTCGGTGTTCAAGCAGTAAAAGAAATGAGTGCAAAGGAAGAGTGACCCATGACGGACAATGAATTTCGGATGAATCGCGACGAACGTATTGGTGACGAAGATTCGCCGCGCCGTCCGCGCCGCGTTAAACGTTATGTGGTTCTAATTGTGCTCCTTGCATTCGTTGGTATCGTATTCTACGCCTTCAGCCAAGGCCAGCAAAATGGCATTAGCGGCGTGACGCCGGTGATCAAAGCCGATGCCGAACCATTCAAGGTCCGTCCGGATCAGCCAGGTGGTATGGAAATTCCGCACCAGGACAAATTGGTTTATGAGCAGATTCAGGGCAATGAATCAGCCTCCGCCACCGAAAAATTGGTGCCTGGCCCAGAAAAACCAATTGATCCTGCAACCAAAGTATCGGCAAGCGAATCCGATGCTGGCGATGCCGATCTGGAAATCATTGCTATCGACCGTGCCGGTAATGCGCAAAGCAAGCCAGAATCGCTTGCGCTAGCGCCAGCCAAGGAAGTCAATGTTGCCGAAGTGCCAAAACCGGAAACAAAGAAACAAGAAGCACAAAAACAGCCGGAGATGAAATCCGAGCCAGTTACTGTTCAAGAAGCTAAAAAACCGGAACCAAAGGCGGAACCTGTTAAGCAAGCGAAGAAAGAGCCTGTGAAAACGGAAACCCTAAAAACAGAAGCCGTGAAAACTGAAACCGCTAAAACCGAGACTGTTAAAACAGAGCCAGTGAAAAAAGCCGAAACGACAAAAACTGCGGTAAAAACAGAAAGCAAAAAGACGGCCAGTACGGTGAAAACTGAAAAACCGGCTGCAAGCTCTACGCCAACATCGACGGCCACTGGCGCGCATAAGATTCAGTTGGCTTCCCTGCCGGATAAAACCCAGGCGGAAAAAGCCGCTGCTTTGTTCAAAAGCAAATATCCAGATGTGCTCAGCAATCGCCGTTTGAATATTCGTTCCGCCGATATCCCAGGAAAAGGAACATATTACCGTGTTCAGGCTGAAGGATTTGCCGACAAAGCTTCGGCCAGCGCTGCCTGCACATCGTTGAAATCCCACGGCCAAGGATGCTTGTATGTCGCCCCATAGCAATCTGCGCCCGGCGATTTTTGGAATTTCTGGCACGGTTCTAACCGATGCCGAGAAAAAGTTTTTCCAGGAAACCAATCCGGTCGGGGCGATTTTATTCGCGCGCAATATCGAAAGTTTGGATCAAGTTACCGCATTGACAGCGTCATTGCGCGAGGTAACAGGCAATAAAGATTTGTTGGTACTGATTGATCAAGAAGGCGGCCGCGTAGCGCGATTGAAACCGCCTTTATGGCCCGAATATCCGCCTGCGCGAACTTTTGGCGATCTTTATGCCAAAAATCCGGACGATGCTTTGGAAAAAGTATACGACAATTATGTGCGTATTGGGCAGGGATTGCTAGATCTTGGCATTAACGTCGACTGTGCTCCGGTGCTGGATATTCCAATTTCAGGGGCGCATGATGTGATCGGTGATCGTGCTTTTGCCGAAAAATCCTGGCCTGTCACCCAATTGGGCCAAAGCGCCTGTTTGGGTTTGATTGATTCCGGCGTATTGCCGGTGATTAAACATATTCCTGGGCATGGCCGCGCCATGGCCGACAGCCATCATGAATTGCCGCGTGTCGATACGGATTATGCAACGTTGAAAACAACCGATTTCGCGCCATTCAAATTTTTATGCGACAT
The DNA here is from genome assembly GCA_004295055.1 of Alphaproteobacteria bacterium. Lineage (NCBI taxonomy): Bacteria > Pseudomonadati > Pseudomonadota > Alphaproteobacteria > Alphaproteobacteria bacterium. Next base: position 128,455 of record SHNJ01000007.1, read on the forward strand.
GCCGCTCGCCATGACCGCGCATATTCTGTACACCGATATCGATCCGGAATTGCCGGCGACATTATCACCTAAGATTGTGGAACAGGTCATTCGCGGCGATATTGGTTATTTAGGTGTGTTGATGTCGGACGATATCGGCATGAAAGCCTTAAAAGGCGATTTCGCCGATTTAACCCGGCAGACGCTTGCGGCTGGATGCGATTTGGTTTTGCATTGCAGCGGCAAAATGGATGAAATGTTGGCGGCGGCTTCAGCGTTGCCAAAAGCCATGAATGAACAAAGCGCGCAACGTTTTGAACAAGCGTTACACCTTGTGCTGCACAGTAAATTGGTGGCTTAGACCATGGATACCGGAATTGATTTTTCAACTGTGATTACGGGTTTAGCCCATTGGGGCATACCCGTGCTGCTTGCCATTTGTTTGCACGAGGCCGCGCATGGTTATGTCGCCTGGATGCTGGGGGACGATACCGCCAAACGTCTTGGCCGCGTTAGCATCAATCCATTCCGCCATATTCATCCGGTAGGCACCATTTTATTGCCTGCCATTTTGTTTTTCGCACGCGCCCCGTTTTTGTTTGGCTTTGCGAAACCAGTTCCGGTCAATTTTACCCGCCTGCGCCACCCCAAAACCGATATGGTTTGGGTTGCCTTGGCCGGGCCAGCCATCAATATTTTTCTGGCTTTTGTTTCGGCGCTTTTATTGCACACGATCGATCTTGCTGGGCCTTATGCCGATATTTTGCAGGAAAATCTGTCTAATTCCTTTATGGTTAATATTGGCCTTGCAGTTTTCAACATGTTTCCTTTGCCCCCCCTGGATGGTGGACGAATTATTACTGGAATTCTGCCTTTAAAATGGGCTATACCTTATGCAAAGCTTGAAAGTTATGGGCTATTTATCTTAGTTAGCTTGATTTTTCTGCTGCCCATGATGGGAGATCGATACGGGCTGGATTTAGACTTATTCAGCCATTTTATGGAAGTCGGGATCGCCAGCTTGGGTAATTTAATTATTTTATTGGCCGGGGGATTCAGCCATTGACGACAACACTTAATCCATCGTTCGAAGCGGATGTTCATCCGCCACAAGCCAGCAATGAAAATACTGGCGGCGAGGGGTTGCGCGTCGATTTAGGCGGATATGAAGGCCCGTTAGATGTTTTGCTGAATCTTGCCCGCGATCAGAAAATCGATTTGGCGCAAATCAACATTGTCGCCTTGGCCGATCAATATCTCAGCTTTATTCATTTAGCCAAAAAACAAAATTTGGAAATTGCCGCCGATTATTTGGTCATGGCCGCTTGGCTGACTTATTTAAAATCGCGTTTGTTGCTGCCAGATCCGCCGCCGGAAGACGAGCCAACACCCGAAGAATTATCCGCGGCCCTGCAATGGCAATTGCAACGTTTGGCGTCGATGCAAAAGGCTGGCGCGCAATTAATGTCCAAATCGCGTTTGGGAATAGATGTGTTCCGCCGCGCAGAACCAGAAGGCATTCCGGTCGTACATAATTCCGAATATGATGTCAGTTTGTATGATTTATTGTCGGCTTATGGCGATTTTAAACAACGGATCACGGCCGCAAAAACATTTACCATCAATCCGGATTTGCTGGAAACCATTGAGCGCGCAATGGGCCGGTTGCGCCAACGCATGGGTTTGTCGCAACATTGGGAGTCCTTGATTTCTTATCTGCCGACGGAATTATTGCCAGGCGTTGTAGGAAGATCCTTTATCGCATCGACTTTTGCCGCATCCTTGGAATTGACCAAATCGGGCGAGGCGCAATTGCGCCAGTTGCAAAATTTTGGACCATTATATATCCGCAAGAAAAGTGAGACCGCATGACCGAATCTAATGCCGCCATCATAGAAGCCGTTGTTGAAGACGCCGATAACGATAATGTGGTTCCATTTCAAGACCGGGCAGAGCATAGACGCTTGCTGGAAGCTTTGATTTTCGCGACCGATAAACCGCTATCGCTGTCGGATTTGAAATCCTTTTTTCCAGAAGATTTTGACATCGAGCCATTGTTGGCGGAATTGGAAGAAACCTATCGCAATACCGGATTCCAATTGACGCAAATTGGCGGTAAGTGGTCGTTTCGCACCGCAGCCGATTTAGGTCCGTATTTGAAGCGTGAAAAAACCGTACAGCGTAAATTGACCCGCGCAACAGTGGAAACTCTGGCGATCATTGCGTATCACCAACCGGTCACCCGCGCCGAAATCGAAGATATTCGCGGCGTATCGGTGGCGCAGGGGACATTGGATATTTTGCTGCAGGCCGGATGGATTAAACCAGGCCGCCGCCGGGAAACGCCTGGTCGTCCGGTAACCTGGATTACAACGGAAGAATTCTTACAGCATTTTGGCGTTGCCGCTATCGAGGATCTGCCAGGATTCGATGAATTGAAGGCATCCGGTCTATTGGATAAAAACCGGCCTGTGGCGGGTCCTTTATTCCAGCAGACGGAAGAGGGTGAACCGGCCGTTTCGGAAGATGCGGAAGATAGCGAAGAATTGTAATTTTTATCTAAAAAGCGCCACATCCGCCCATAAAATAGCTAAAAAACCGCCGATTATTGAGCAAATATCCATTATTTGCCGATATGATATACTATCTTATTGAAATTCCTTATCTGTCGAGGTTCTTATGGGTTCATTTAGCTTAATGCATTGGTTGATCGTAATCGTGGTCATTCTGTTGTTGTTTGGCCGCGGACGTTTGTCGCAAGTCATGGGCGATTTCGCCAAAGGCATCAAAGCCTTTAAAACTGAAATGAAAGACGACAGCAAAGACGATCAGCAAAAAATCAATAAAGATTAATCGGTAAACCCATGTTTGATATCGGTTGGTCCGAACTTGCATTGATCGGGGTTGTGGCGATCGTGGTGATCGGCCCCAAGGACATGCCCAAAGTAATGAAGCAAGTTGGTAAATTCGTCCGCACCGCTCGTAAGATTATGCGCGATTTTCAAAATCAGGTCGAAGAAGTGGTCCACGCCGAGGAAGTCAAAGAATTTCGCGAGCAGTTGGAAAAGCACGGAATTACCGATTTTCATGAGCAGATTCAGCGAGAACTGGATAACACGGCGGCCCAGATGCAAGAAGGGTTAACTGACAATTCAGGTGAAACTTCAGATACCAAGCCTAAAGCATAGTAATGACAACGGAAAAAAATAAAAGTGCCGACGATCAATTTATGGAAATGCCGTTTATGCAGCATTTCATCGAGTTGCGCGCGCGGTTGTTTTATGTTGCGGTTGGCTTTGTAATCGCATTCGGCATTAGTTTCCATTATGCCGGCCACGTTTATGATTTTCTGGCAAGGCCATTGATCGATGCCATGATTGCCAATGGCCACAGCAATCCACATATGATTTTTACAGGCATTGCAGAAGCGTTTTTTACCCATCTGAAGCTCGCGATGTGGATGGGATTGTTTATCACCTTGCCATTGTTGCTTTCGCAAGTATGGATGTTTGTTGCCCCAGGATTGTATAAAAACGAAAAACGGGCGTTTTTGCCGTTTCTGATTGCAACGCCAATTCTGTTCCTAATGGGCGCGGCGATGGCTTATTATGTTGTCTTTCCGATGGCTTGGAAATTTTTTCTTAGTTATGAGACAATCGGCACCGCGGATGGTTTGCCAATCCAACTGGAAGCAAAAGTGAATGAATATTTATCTATTGTTACTGGATTGCTGATGGCGTTTGGATTTTGTTTTGAATTGCCGGTGCTTTTGGTGCTGCTGAATAAAGTGGGCTTAATTATGGCCCAGACTTTGGCGGAAAGCCGCCGGTATGCGATTGTCCTTATATTGATCGTGGCGGCCATCGTCACCCCGCCGGATGTTATCAGCCAGCTTATGCTCGCTATCCCAATGTATTTTTTATATGAAATATCGGTCTGGATCTGTATTGCCCAGGAAAAGGCCGCTGGAAAGCGCGAATTAATTGCGGCGAATAAGTCCTAAACCATAACAGTGCCCTAATTTTAAATTCCCCTCCCTTTGGGAGGGGGTGGGGGGGAGGGTTAGGCAAGACCTAAATCAGAAAAACGAAATGAATGTAGCAGATACCGGGCCTAACCCCCTCCTTACCTCCCCCAAAGGGGGAGGAATTTCCGAATTATATCATTACTAAATTCACGACAAAGATTGATTTTCTGGGCTTTTTACGTTATTTAGCTACTCATGCACGATATTCAATTTATTCGCGATCATCCCGATCAATTCGACAAATCCTTAAAAAGCCGTGGCCTTGCCGCGCAGGCCCAAGCCATTTTAGACGTTGACGCGCGCCGCCGTGCCGCCTTGACCGAATCGCAACAATTGCAGGCGAAACGCAACGATTTATCCAAGCAAATTGGGCAATTAAAAAAACAGGGCGTCAACACCGATATGGTGATGAAAGAAGTCGCCGATATGAAAGATCGCTTGGCCGGTCTTGAAAAGGTCGCCGCCGATCTTGATGCTCATATGGAATCCATGCTTGCTTATATCCCGAATCTGCCGGCAAACGATGTGCCCGTGGCTGGCGATGAAACGGGCAACAAGGAAGCGCGTAAATTCGGAACGCCCACGAAATTGCCATTTGAAGCCAAGGCACATTACGATCTTGGCGAAAAATTGGGGATGATGGATTTTGAAGTTGCCGCCAAAATTACCGGTTCCCGGTTTGTGATGCTAAAAGGCCCATTGGCGCGCTTGGAACGGGCGATTGCGCAATTCATGATCGATACGCACACACGGGAATTCGGTTATACCGAAGTATCTCCGCCCTATATGGTCAACGATACATCCATGTACGGCACCGGTAATTTGCCGAAGTTCGCCACCGATTTATTTTATGCCGACAGTCTGGTGCTGGATGAATCCGCCCCGCTGGAAGACAGCGAATTAGAACGCCGCATCTTCGGCCAAATGAAAAAAGATTTGGCCGATCGCAATCCAGAGCTATTGAATTACATTACTCAAGCCGTTGGCGCTGGCGACCACGAAGCCTTTATCAAATTGATCGAGGCGGTCGAAGCGATGATGCGCCAAAACCGCAATTTGAATAATCGCAAATGGCTGATTCCAACGGCCGAAGTGCCGCTGACCAATATTGTCGCCGATCAAATTTTAAGCGCGGAGCAATTGCCGTTGCGCTTTACCGCATTTACGCCATGCTTTAGATCCGAAGCGGGGTCGGCCGGCAAAGACACGCGCGGGATGTTGCGCCAACATCAATTCAGCAAAGTGGAATTGGTCAGTGTTGTCGAGCCAGAAAAAAGCAATGAAGAACACGAACGGATGACAGGCGCCGCTGAAACGATTTTGCAGCGTTTGGAGTTGCCGTACCGTACAATGTTATTGTGCACCGGCGACATGGGATTTGCTTCGCGCAAAACCTACGATCTCGAGGTTTGGTTGCCGGCGCAAAATACTTACCGGGAAATTTCCAGCTGTTCAAATTGCGGCGATTTCCAAGCCCGCCGGATGAAGGCGCGTTACCGTGGCAAAGACGATAAAAACACCAAATTCGTGCATACATTAAACGGTTCGGGCCTTGCTGTGGGACGCACGCTGATTGCGGTTATGGAAAATTATCAAAACGAAGATGGATCCATAACAATTCCATCCGTGCTGCAACCTTATATGGGCGGTCTTAACAGAATTGGATAAATCAGGGTTTAGGGTATTGTGGTTTGGGTTTAAGGAGTAGAGAAATTTCCAAAACCCAATACCCAGAACCCAAAACCCATAGGAATCAAATGGTATTTGACCCTCGCGTAATTCGTTTAATCATGGACCTTCGCACTGGCGGCGTGTCCGATACCGAAGTTCTATCGGCGATAGAACGTGTTCCACGCCATTTGTTCGTGCCGGATTCTTTGCAAGACCAAGCTTACGACAACGCCGCATTGCCGATCGGTCATGGCCAGACGATCAGTCAACCTTTGATTGTTGCCTTGATGTGTCATGCGTTGGAGCCGGATAAAAAAATAAAAGTCCTGGAAATCGGAACCGGATCTGGATATCAGGCCGCTGTTCTATCTTTTTTATTCCGCAGGGTTTATTCCATCGAATTGCACAAGCCGTTATTGGACGAAGCCAACGCGAAATTGGCCAATGCCGGCATTACCAATGTCACCACCAAATTGGGTGACGGCTATCAAGGTTGGGTGGAACAAAAACCGTTTGAGCGTATCATCGTTTCTGCGGCCGCAACCGAAATTCCGCAAACCCTGGTCGATCAATTGGCGGATGGGGGTATTATGGTTATCCCGGTCGGGCCGCAAGACGGGGCGCAATATGTTATTAAATTAACCAAAACGGGCGATTCTTATACCCAAGAAACGCTTTGGTCAGTGCAATTTGTGCCTTTTATATCAACAAATAATGGGCCAAATAATCAACAAAAACGAAAAATAAGTTAATTGCAATATAGGCCGGTTTCGTTTATTTCTTTATCAGCAAAATTAACCCGAAATGAGGTAGAGAATGTTTATTCGCAATGCCTGGGCCGATGCTCCGGTTGTTACTTCCGATGTTCCCGCCGCAGCCACCGGCACAACCGCTATGCCAGGACTGATGGGCCAGTTGGCGCCGCTAGTTTTGATTTTTGTCGTATTCTATTTTCTATTGATTCGCCCACAACAAAAGAAATTGAAAGCGCATGTCGATATGGTCGCTGCTTTGCGTCGTGGAGATAAAGTTGTCACCGGCGGCGGAATTGTTGGCACTATTACCCGTTTAATCGACGATAAAGAAGTTTCGGTAGAGATCGCCGACGGCGTTGAAATTAAGGTCATCCGCAGCTCGATTGCGGAAGTCATTTCTAAAAGTCCGGTCAGCGCCCAGGACACCAAGGGCAAAGCCGCTTAAAAAGCTAAAGAATCAGGAAATACCATGCAATCCAACAGACTTTATATTTGGTTCATCGTTTTTATTTGCGTTATGGGATTTATCCTAGCGTTGCCCAATGCCATCAGCGATGAGCGCTTGGCCAAATTGCCGGATTGGTTTCCGAAACATAAAATCACTTTAGGTTTGGATTTGCAGGGCGGGTCGCATTTGCTGCTCGAAGTTAAAACCAGCGATGTTATTGCCGAACAACTGAATAATATGTTGGATGGCGTGCGTTCCACGTTGCGGACGCAGGATATCGGTTATACCGATTTGTCGGCTGGCGATGGCGCGATTCAATTTACCTTGCGCGATTTGGCGCAAAAAGACGCTGTATACGAAGCCTTGCGCAAAGAATATGGCCAGGATGCCGTGGTTGATATTAAGGCTGACGGCAAGGGCAGCATTACATTGCGCGAAGAATATGTTGCCAGCCGCAAAAAACTGGCGGTTGAGCAATCGATCGAAGTTGTCCGGCGCCGCGTCGATGAAACCGGTACCCGCGAGCCGACCATTATCCGTCAGGGTGAGGACCGTATTTTGGTTCAATTGCCGGGCGAGGGCGATCCAGAACGCTTAAAACGTTTGTTGGGCAAGACCGCGAAATTGACTTTTCAATTGGTGGATATGAGCACCAGTGTGGATGAAGCCCGTATGGGACGTACGCCGCCAGGCTCGCAACTATTGCCGGCGGATAAAAAAGACGGCTATGCCTCGGATTACGTTGTTAAACGGCAAGTTATTATTTCCGGCGATATGCTGGTCGATGCCCAGCCAAGTTACCAGGAAAATCAACCTGTCGTGTCATTCCGTTTCGATTCGCGCGGTTCAAAAAAATTCGGCGAAGTAACTTCGGAAAATATCGGCAAGCCATTTGCGATTATTTTAGACGGTAAAGTAATCAGTGCGCCGGTAATCCGTTCCGCCATTATTGGCGGTTCCGGCATTATCAGCGGTAGTTTTACGACCGAATCGGCGAAAGATCTGGCGTTATTGTTGCGCGCCGGTGCGTTGCCAGCGCCATTGACGGTATTGGAAGAACGCTCGGTCGGTGCGGAATTGGGCCGCGATTCGGTTGAGGCGGGTACCATGGCCAGCATTATGGGTTTTGCGCTTGTCTCCTTATGTATGGTTTTATGCTACAGCCTGTTTGGCGTATTCGCGGTGATTTCCTTGACCGTGAACTTGGCTTTGCTGGCGGCGGCGTTATCATTGTTGGGTGCAACGCTGACCCTTCCTGGTATTGCCGGGGTGGTTTTGTCGATCGGTATGTCGGTGGACGCCAACGTGCTTATTTTCGAACGTATCCGCGAGGAATTGCGTTTGGGACGCGGCCCCCGCGCGGCGGTCGATAACGGATTCAAACATGCGGTCGGCACGATTACCGATGCCAATCTGACTGCATTGATTGCCAATTTCTTTTTATATTTGTTTGGTACAGGGCCAGTGCGCGGCTTTGCCGTGACCTTGTCGATTGGTTTGTTGGCGTCGATGTTTACCGCCATCACCTTAACCCGTTTGATTGTGCAGGCTTGGATGAACCGCGTTCGTCCGCAAGCCTTGCCATTATAATAAATAAAGGATTGAATCATGCTGCCTATTCACTTAATTCCACAGCAACCGAACATCAACTTTTTGCGCTATAAATGGATCGCGGTTGGATTGACCTTGTTCCTAACTTTGGCATCGATCTTTGTGGTCAGCACCAAGGGCCTGAGTTACGGCATCGATTTTTCCGGCGGTATCATGATGGAAGTCGCCGCGACCGATGGCAGCAAAGTTGATTTGGCCGGTATGCGCGAACATTTAAACAGCCTAAGCCTAGGCGAAGTCGCGTTACAAGAATTCGGCAAGGAAAACCATGTTTTGATCCGTGTGCAGCAACAAAAAGGCGGCCAGGCCGAGCAAATGGCAGCGGTACAAAAAGTCCGCGAATCCTTGGGCGCGAAATATGATTTCCGCCGCGTCGAATTCGTTGGCCCGAAAGTAGGGGATGAATTGGTGCGCGATTCGACTATCGCGGTATTACTGTCGATGGCCGGCATTATGTTGTACATCTGGTTCCGTTTTGAATGGCAGTATGGCGTTAACGCGCTGATTGCCGCGATTTATGACGTTGTAACCACGCTGGGCATTTATTCGTTATTCAATATCGAATTCAACTTAACTTCGATTGCGGCGTTGCTGACGCTGGCGGGGTATTCCATCAACGACAAAGTCGTTGTGTATGACCGTATCCGCGAAAATTTACGCAAATACAAAAAAATGCCGATGGAAGAATTGTTGAACCTATCGGTCAATCAAACTTTGGCGCGTTCGGTTATGACCAGCGTCACCGTGTTTTTGGCCGTATTGGCGTTGTTGTTTTTCGGCGGCGAAGTGATTCGCGGTTTCAATATCGCGATGACTTGGGGCGTATTGGTGGCGATGTTCTCGTCTGTTTATGTGGCCGCGCCATTGATTTTATGGATGATGCCGGAACGCAAGGAAACAGATCCAGAAACCAACGGCGACCGGTATCAGAACGCCGCGTAATCTTGGTTTTAAATAGAATAAAAGGCCGGGATTATTCCCGGCCTTTTTTATTGAAATTATCTTCTGCGGCGCTGCGCCAGCGCCAACCCTAATAACGGCGCCAATGTTGCAGGCGAGGGTACGACTGCAACGTCGCTTAATTCGGTGCCGAAACGGAGTTCGTCGAAAGAATCATTTGGACCGCTTCCCCAACAACTAATAGCGAAGAAATTAAATGGCCGCAGCGTGGTAAAGTTATAGGAAATTAATGGATTTCCTAAATTGTTTGTATCGGCAGGGTCAATCCAAAGTTGAAGCTGCGAGTTGCCGATATCGTTTATGCTGTATTGAATAAGCACAAAGTGATCCACAAGGCCGGGAGTGCGCTGAAGAATATGTGTACCATTCTCGCCGTAATTCATAGTTATGCCCATCGGCAACACACCTATGCCCATTTGATATTCATGATTGGATAAGTTGGCATCAGGAGAAAACTGTAAAAAAACTCCACCTCCGTCGTAAGCATTAAAGCGGTTCATAAATGAGCCGTACCAACTTTGATTGAATTCGGGTGCTATAGATGAATATCCAGCCTGGCTATAACCGCTGGCGCGGTTACCGGATGATCCCAGTGATAACGAATGACTTAAGCTCCCTGCGGCAAACTCACCATAACCTACGCCAATATTTCTGTTGGTTAAATCGGGTATGGGTATATAAGGTGAATGATAATATGGTTCTATATCAAAATTGGAATGTAGGAATAAATCCCCTTTTGCTGCAGAAACACCAATAAAACTAGCCGCGCAAAGAAAGGGAGCGAGAATTTTTTTATCCATAGATTACCTCTTTCTTCGATGCGCCAGCGCCAACCCTAATAACGGCGCTAATGTTGCAGGCGAGGGTACGACGGCCACGTCGCTTAATTCCGTGCCATATCGCAATTCGTCGATACTATTTATTCCATCCCAATTTACAAAATAATTAGCAGAGAAGTTGAAAGTAGAAAATTCATGCGTTAATACAGGGACACCTAAATTGGCAGTATTTGGATCTACCCATAATTCCAATTGTGATGTTCCATTTTGTAGAGGTTTATAATGCAATAATACAAAATGGCTAATATTTACAGCAAGGTCTAGATACCAAGCCGTACTGGTACCTTGATTGGAAATAATTTGCGACCCATCAGAAAAAATATGATAAATAAGGCGATTGGCACTGGTTCCATCATCTATGCGGAATGAAATTCCATTAGAGTCGTCAAATTTCCAGATATAAGATGAATACCATTCTTGATTAAATTCATAGGAAAGGTTGGAGTATCCAACGGATCCGAATCCTTCCATACGGTTTCCCGATGATCCAGGGGAAGAAGGATGTGCAAGACTGCCTGCAACAAAGGTGCCATAGCCAAGGCCATGATTTCTTCCCGTTAAATCGGGAATGGAAGTCTCGTCATTATATATTCCTGGGCCAATATCAAAATTCGAATGCAAAAACAAATCCGCATTGGCGGTTTGAAATGCGGTGAAACTCGCTGCGGCAAGAGTCAGCGTTGCAAGAGCATGATTTTTCATAAGCGCATTTTGAATCCGGTTTATCGATTTTGCAATCTACAACCAGGAAGAAAAGTAAAATTTTGAATGTCGGAGTGATATTTAGAAAATAAATAGCCGGGATTTTGTCCCGGCTATTTAATTATTATGACAATTTTATTTCTAAGCGGCTTTTTTCAAGCCTTGCTCGAATCCGGCGGCGACGGATTCCCAATTGACCAGCGATTCCAAAAACGCCTTCAAATAATCGGCGCGTTTGTTGCGGTAATCGATGTAATAAGAATGTTCCCACACATCGCAGCCCAGCAATGCTTGCTGGCCAAAGCATAATGGATTGACGCCATTGGCAGTTTTGGTGACTTTCAGTTTGCCTTTTTCCAAAACCAGCCAGCACCATCCGCTGCCGAATTGGCCGATGCCGGCATTGGTGAAATCTTCTTTAAATTTATCGATGCTGCCGAAATCTTCTTTGATTTTCTTTTCCAAATTGCCGGGGATCGATCCGCCGCCCTTTGGCTTCATCCAGCCCCAGAATTGGATATGGTTCCAATGTTGCGAGGCATTGTTAAAAATACCGGCTTTCGATTCGTCGTTATAAGTTTTAACGATAATGTCTTCCAGGGTTGCTGTGGCCAATGGACCGCCGGCGGTCAATTCGTTCAATTTGGTGACATAGGCTTGGTGGTGTTTGCCATGGTGAAAATCCAAAGTTTCGGCGGACATGAATGGCGCCAAGGCGTCTTTGGCATAAGGTAAATCGGGAAGGGTGAATGGCATGTAAGGTCCTTTATCTGTGATTTCTGGTTTAGGGGTGTCAGGTGTCGGGTATCGGGTGTCAGGATTGATTTTTTAACCTGGAACCTGATACCTGACACCTGGAACCTTTTCCGAATATAGGCTAGTTATATAACAATTCCAAGGGGCAGCAAGTGTCTGACAATCAAAAGCAAATCGAACAATTGATCCGCCAGCACGATCACGATCGCTGGACTTGCAGCCTGTTTGCACCGGATGCGGCGCGGCCGCATATTCTGGCATTGCTGGCCTTTAATTATGAAATTGCGCGGGTGCGGGAAGTGGTAACCGACCCCGCGATTGGTCTGATACGCCTGGCCTGGTGGCGCGAAGCGGCGGATGATTTATCGCGCGGCATCGTTCGCCCACATTATGCTTTGCAAGAACTGGCCAATATTCCGAATCTCGATTATGCGGCGTTACACCAAATGGTAGATGCAAGGGCCAGGGAATTTGAAGAGTCGATCAATCCAACCTACGCGGATTTTATAAATTACTGCCAGTATACTTCTGGAGTGTTGTGGAAATTATGCGCTGCTCAAGCAGGCGCGGAGAACAACCACGTCGCAAATATCGGTCAGGCTTGGGCGATGATTGGGTTATTGCGCAGCGTAATGTTTCAAGCCCGATTCCGGCGCATGTATTTGCCGCTGGATTTGCTGGCGCAACATGGTATCGATAAGGATCGATTCTTCGATGTGCCAACAGGCATCGATTTATCACCGGTGGCTAAACATATTATGGAACAGGCGAAAGAGATAATTCGGGTCAATACAGGACCCAATAATCCGCGCTTTATTAATGCCCTTGGGAAGTTAGGCCATATATACTCTGGGCGCTTTCAACAAGCTAAGTATGATTTATTGCACCCGCATCTACAAAAACCATTATTTTTCAAATATTTAAAATTATTGTTCTAATGCAATACTATAATTATCTAATATCTTTAAAGGATATGATATAAAGGAGTATGAGTAATGAAACTATTCAAAATCTATTGCAGCCTTTCTTGAATCCAACCAAACACCACAAGAGTATTTATTGGCTGATTTTGTTATCATGCGTAGCATTGTGTAGCTTCGGCGCTGTTGCTATGCCAATAGCGGAAAAGATGTTGTCTGCCGGGCAAAGCGAGATTGACCCATCAGTACTGGCGCTATCTAGGCAGAACACTAGGGCTTAACCGTCAGGCGGCGGAAAGCGTCCTGATGGCTGATTGATGTTTTCGTTCGGCTTCGGTTTGGCTATCCGAAGCAACATTTAAATCTTTCAACAATCCATTCTTAACGCTGTAAATCCATCCGTGGACAGTTAAATCCTGCCCGGCTTTCCAGGCATTTTGCACAATGGATGTTTGGGTAACATGCCAGACTTGTTCGATCACGTTCAATTCGCATAAACGATCCCAATTTTGCTGGGCATCGGAAGATTTCAACTCTTTAGCGTGTTGTTCCGCGATTTTTTGCAAATTCGCCAGCCAGCCATCGATCAATCCCAATTTCTGTTTTTCCAGCGCTGCGCGCACGCCGCCACATCCATAATGGCCGCAAACGATGATATGGCGTACCTTTAACACCTCGACTGCGTATTGAACCACAGACAGGCAATTCAAGTCGGTTTGTACCACCAAATTGGCGACGTTGCGATGCACGAATACTTCGCCCGGTACCAAACCAACGATTTGGTTGGCAGGAACGCGGGAATCGGAACATCCAATCCATAAATATTCCGGAGATTGTTGTTCTACCAGTTTTTGGAAAAAGGTTGGGTCTTCGCGTTGAATTCGCGCCGCCCAATTTTTGTTGTTGTCGAGAAGTTTTTTAAGATCGGTCATGGATGAGGTATCAGGTGTTGGGTTTCGGGTATCAGGTATCAGAGAAAATAAGAATTTAGTTTTTATATCATAATTTAAACGGAATGCCTAATGCCTAAAAGCGGCTAATATATTTACCTGAAACCTGGCACCCGATACCTGACACCTAATTTCACGCACTCTTCTTCGCCTTCGCCGCTTGCAATAACGGCTTTAAATACTGGCCGGTATAGCTGCGCGCGGTTTTGGCGATTTCTTCGGGTGTGCCGGACGCGATAATTTCCCCGCCCGCATCGCCGCCTTCGGGGCCGAGATCCAGAACATAATCGGCCGTTTTGATGACTTCCAAATTATGTTCGATCACCAAAACCGTATTGCCCTGATCAACCAGCGTATGAAGCACTTCTAACAATTTACGCACATCTTCGAAATGCAATCCGGTGGTCGGTTCATCCAGAATATATAATGTCTTGCCGGTGGAACGGCGGGAAAGTTCTTTGGACAATTTAATCCGCTGAGCTTCGCCGCCGGATAATGTGGTGGCTTGCTGGCCGACATGGATGTAGCCCAGGCCAACTTTTTGCAAAGTTTCCATTTTCGTGCGAATCGATGGCACGGCTTTGAAAAAATCGGCGCTTTCATCCACCGTCATATCCAATACATCGGCGATGGATTTTTCCTTGAACTTGACCTCTAACGTTTCACGATTGTATCGCTTGCCTTTGCACACGTCGCACTGCACGAACACATCGGGCAGGAAGTGCATCTCGATTTTGATCATACCATCGCCCTGGCACGCTTCGCACCGCCCACCCTTGACGTTGAACGAAAACCGGCCCGGCGTGTAACCGCGCGCCTTGGATTCTGGCAATTCGGCGAACCAATCGCGAATCGGCGTGAAGGCGCCAGTATAGGTCGCGGGGTTGGATCGCGGTGTGCGGCCAATGGGCGATTGATCGATATCGACGACCTTGTCGATATGTTCGAGTCCCTTGATGTTACCATACGGCGCAACTTTCCCGGATGCGCCATTCAATTTTTGTGCAACCGCTTGGTACAGCGTATCGATAATTAAGGTCGATTTGCCGCTGCCCGAAACGCCGGTGACGGCAACGAATTTGCCCAGCGGAATTTCAGCGCTGATGTCTTTTAAATTATTGCCGGTCGCGTTTTTTAACGCGATGGATTTGCCATTACCTTTGCGACGCGATGTGGGTAGGGGAATGGTTTTGCGCCCGGACATATATAACGCTGTCTGACTGGTTGGATGTTTCATCACCTTATCCGGCGTTCCGGCGGCAACCACGGTGCCGCCATGCGCACCGGCACCTGGGCCCAGATCGATCAAATAATCAGCGGCTCTGATCGCGTCTTCGTCATGCTCGACCACGATCACGGTGTTATCCAAATCGCGCAGCCGTTTCAATGTTTCCAGCAAACGGTGATTGTCGCGTTGATGCAATCCAATCGACGGTTCATCCAATACATATAATACGCCGGTCAAACCAGAACCGATCTGGCTGGCCAAGCGAATGCGTTGCGATTCGCCGCCCGATAATGTGCCGGAATTGCGCGATAGCGATAAATAATCCAATCCAACCGCCAGCAAGAATTGCAAGCGTTCTTGAATTTCTTTCAGGATACGCACGGCAATAGTTTTTTCTTTGGCGGTTAATTGGCCGTCCAGTTTGCCGAACCATTCCTTGGCGGCTTTAATCGACAGGTTCGAAACCTCGCCAATATGCTTTTTGCCAACTTTAACCGCCAACGCCTCTGGCTTTAACCGGAATCCATTGCAAGCCTCGCACGGTTTGTTGGCCTGGTATGGCTCGTAATATTCTTGGCGCATATCGTCGCTTTGGGTTTCGCGGTAACGGCGTTCCAGATTTGGAATGACGCCCTCGAAGGCTTTGTGGGTGGTAAAACTGCGCACGCCATCGTCATAGTAAATTTTGATTTCCTCATCGCCAGAGCCATACAGCATTATATCACGGAATTTTTTTGGCAATTCGTTCCATGGCGCATGAATGCTTTGTTTGTAATGTTTGCACACGCTCGATAACGCCTGCAAATAATATGGTGCTGGCGTGCCTTGGGACGACCATGGGGCCAACGCGCCTTCGTGCAACGACAATGTTGGATCGGGCACGACTAAATTCGGGTCGAAATATAATTTAATGCCAAGGCCTGAACATTCCGGGCAGGCGCCATATGGATTGTTGAACGAAAATAAACGCGGTTCGATTTCGTCGATAGTGAATCCCGAAACCGGGCAAGCGAATTTGGACGACAGCACGATTTGCTCGCCGGTGTCCGCGTTTTCGGCATAGGCGATCCCATCCGCCAGCGGCAAGGCGGTTTCAATCGAATCGGCCAGTCGCCGGGCGATGTCGTCGGCGATCACCAAACGGTCGACCACCACGGCGATTTCATGTTTTATTTTCTTATCCAAATCCGGCGCGTCGTCGATTTCGTAAATTTTGCCGTCGATTTTAACGCGCTGAAATCCTTTTTTCTGTAAATCCTTGATTTCTTTTTTATACTCGCCTTTGCGTCCGCGCACGATTGGCGCCAGCAAATATAACCGGGTGCCTTTTGGCAATTCCATCAACCGGTCGACCATTTGCGATACGGTTTGCGCGGTGATCGGCAATCCGGTAGCAGGGGAATAGGGCACGCCAACGCGAGCGTATAAAAGGCGCAGATAATCGTAAATTTCCGTAACTGTGCCGACCGTGGAACGTGGATTGCGCGATGTGGTTTTTTGTTCGATAGAAATTGCCGGCGACAACCCTTCGATTAAATCCACATCCGGCTTTTGCTGCATTTCCAAAAATTGCCGCGCATAGGCCGACAACGATTCGACATAACGCCGCTGGCCTTCGGCATAGATCGTGTCGAAGGCGAGTGAGGATTTGCCTGATCCCGAAAGTCCGGTAATCACGGTTAGGGAGTTTCTTGGAATATCGAGATCGATATTTTTAAGGTTATGCTCCCGCGCCCCCCGGATGCGTAAAAAGGCGTTTTTGTCGTTATTTTTGGTCATAACGCCATATATAGGGCAAACTTGGGCCTTCGGCGAGGCCAAAAACTTATTGATAATCTTTTTATAGGCCGTACAATACGGGCATGCGTAAAAACATATCCCGCGCCTTTTCATTGATGGAGTTGCTGGTTTCGATCAGTATCATTGGCGTATTGACATCTCTGGCGGTTGCTGGAATAGGGGCGGCGCGCACCACCGCACGTCAGTTGAAATGCAAGACTAATATCCGCAATGCGGGGCAAGCGATTATGACGTATGCCGCCGAGCATAAGGATTATTTTCCTTTTGCCGGATATGAACGCCGCACTTGGCCGGATGATCTGCTGCCCGATGCGGTAAAAGGGATTTCAGTGGTTATGGGCGGACAGAGTGGATTGCGCCATGGATTATGGTCCGTAATGTTTCCGGAACAATGGAGCGGGATAGAATTTTCGCCTTCCATGAAATGTCCTGGCCAACCCGAATATAATCGGGCCGGTTTAAATTATTTGTCGGATTCTCCATTTCCTTACTATTTTCTAAGCAGCGCGATGTGGCTGGCGGAACAGGATATGGCCGTCGCGGATTCCGCCTTGCGGGCAAAAGCAAAACCGCATCATGTTGGAGAAATTACCTATCCATCCCACAAAAGCCTGTTTTTTGAGCAAGCGGCTTTTTGTAATACGGGTTCGGATCTGGCTATGGCTTTAAATCTGGGCCAGACTCCGGAAGGTAAAATCAGTGTGGTTTTTGGCGATCTATCCGTAAGCCGATTCAGTCGAATGGACGGGACTCTTTTGCCTCCGCCGGGACAAGCTGTATTGCCCTTTGATTTTACGCCCAATGAGGTGCGCGGACGGGATTGTTTAAGCCGTTAAACATCTCTATCCACACCCTATTTTAGACGCTTATTTCCCTGGTTTTACCCCCCTAAAAATGCTAAAAAATACCGTTCGTCCAAAGCTTGGCCGGGGGGGCGAATCATCCTTGTAATCGGAGGGGTTTGGGTCCGGCGCGCTTGCCCCAATCCCATGAAAAAGAAAGAGCATTATCATGGCTGGATCCGTCAACAAAGTCATCCTCGTCGGTAATTTAGGCAAAGACCCGGAAGTTCGCGCAACGAACAGCGGCGGCAAAATTTGCAATTTGTCGATTGCCACATCCGAATCCTGGAAAGACAAATCGACCGGCGAGCGTAAAGAAAAAACCGAATGGCATCGCGTCGCTATTTTTAGCGAAGGCCTAGCCGGTATCGCGGAAAAATATCTGCGCAAAGGTTCCAAAGTTTATATCGAAGGCGCTTTGCAAACCCGCAAATGGCAGGATAAAGAAGGCCAAGATCGGTACACCACCGAAATCGTTATTTCGAATTTCAACGGCGCGTTGACCATGCTGGATGGCAAATCCGGCGGTTCGGGCGCATCATCGGGCGGATCGGATGCTTTTGCTAACGATTCGTTCAACCAATTGCCACCCAGCGCCACCGGCACCGGCGGCGTAGCGGATGATGAGATCCCGTTTTAACCTGTAGTCTGTAGACCGTAGACGGTAGACGGATTTGTCTATTGATACGGTCTACCGTTTACCGTCTACTGTATACTGAAAATGACCCAAGACAACACCATTACCCAAGATATCGTTCCCGTCGAATTAGAATCGGAAATGAAGCGCAGCTATCTCGATTACGCGATGAGCGTGATCGTATCGCGCGCCATTCCCGATGTGCGCGACGGATTGAAACCGGTGCATCGCCGCATTTTATACGCGATGCATGAAATGGGTTACACGCCGGACAAAGCCACGCGCAAATCCGCGCAAGTGGTTGGTGCGGTGATGGGTAAATATCACCCGCATGGCAATTTGGCGATTTACGATGCGCTGGCCCGTATGGCGCAGGATTTTTCCATGCGCTTGCCGTTATTGATCGGTCAGGGGAACTTTGGTTCCATGGACGGCGATCCACCGGCGGCGGAACGTTATACCGAATGTAAACTGGCTTGGTCTGGCGATGCGTTATTGTCGGACATTGATAAAGAAACTGTCGATTTCCGTCCGACTTATGACGATACCACGGTTGAACCAGTCGTTTTGCCTGCCGCATTCCCAAATTTATTGGTCAATGGCACCAACGGTATCGCCGTCGGTATGGCCACCAATATCCCGCCGCATAATTTGGGTGAGGTGATTGATGGCTGCGTTGCTGCAATTGAAAATCCGGAAATTACCATTGATGAATTGATGCAATATATTCAAGGTCCGGATTTTCCGACCGGCGCGTTAATTTTGGGCCGGGGCGGGATTGTATCGGCATTCAAGACTGGACGAGGCAGCATTTTGATGCGTTGCCGCCATACGATCGAAACGATGAAGGGCGGACGCGAAGCGATCATCCTGACCGATATGCCGTATCAGACCAATAAGTCGAATCTGGTCAAACGCATCGCCGAATGCGTAAATGAAAAAATTATCGAAGGCATTTCCGACATTCGCGACGAATCAAACCGTCACGGCGTCCGCGTGGTAATCGAATTGAAAAAAGACGCGCAGACCGATGTGGTGTTGAACCAATTGTACAAACATACGCCGGTACAAACCAGTTTCGGCGTCAATTGCTTGGCACTAAACAAAGGCCGCCCGGAATTGATGAATTTGAAACAAGTCATCGATGCGTTCCTGGAATTCAAGGAAGAAACTGTCAACCGTCGTTCGGCATACGAATTGCGTAAGGCACGGGAAAAGGCACATATCTTGATCGGTTTGATGATAGCGGTTGCCAATATCGATGAAATCATCGCCTTGATCCGCAAGTCGCCAAATCCGCAAGTCGCGCGGGAACAATTGCTGGCGAAACCATGGGGCGCATCGGATATTGCTCCATTGATCGAACGCGTTGGCGAAGTTGGCCACAAGGTAATTGACGGCAAATATCAATTAAGCGAAGAACAAGCCAAAGCGATTTTGGATTTGCGTTTGCAAAAATTGACCGCATTGGAGCGCGATAAAATCACCGAAGATGTCAATGAATTGGTGGCTAGCATCGCCGAATATTTGAAAATTCTGCAAGATCGTCCGCATCGTTTAAGCTTAATCCGCACCGAATTGCTGGCCGCCAAAGAAAAATTTGCGTCGCCGCGTTTGACTGGCATCGAAGAACATGAAGGCGATCAAGATATCGAAGATTTAATCCCGCGCGAAGATATGATCGTTACTTTCTCTCAATCCGGTTATATCAAACGTGTGCCAATGTCGACTTACCGCGCGCAAAAACGCGGCGGCAAGGGCCGGGCTGCGATGGCAACCAAAGACGAAGATTTTGTTACGACCGTTTTCGCCGCCAATACCCACACGCCAATGTTGTTCTTTACAACCATTGGCCGGGTCTACGCGTTAAAGGTTTATAAATTGCCGCTCGGCAACCCGCAATCCAAGGGCAAGCCGATGATCAATTTATTGCCATTGGAACAGGGCGAGACGATTTCGACCATTATGCCATTGCCGGAAGACGAGAATACATGGGCACAGTTATTCGTGATGTTTTCGACATCCGAAGGCAATGTGCGCCGTAACCGTTTATCGGATTTCCTGGATATCCGCGCATCGGGTAAGATCGCCATGAAGCTGGAAGGCAGTGAGAAATTGATTGGCGTGCAAACTTGCGATGAACAGGACGACGTATTGCTGTCGACCGCGCAAGGCAAGGCGATCCGGTTCAGCGTCGAGGATATCCGTGTATTCGCCGGCCGTAATTCCACTGGCGTGCGCGGTATTAAGCTTGCCGACAAGGATTTCGTGATTTCGATGACGATCCTGAAATATGTCGAAGCATCGGCCGAAGAACGCGACGCCTATGTGCGCTATGCCAACGCGCAACGCCGCGCGGAAAATGGCGGCGAAGAAACCGCAGCGCCGGAAGAAGATACGCCAACGTCGAATATTACGTTATCGCCAGAACGGCTGAAACAGCTCGCCGCGGCGGAGCAGTTCATTTTAACGTTAACGGCTAAAGGTTTCGGCAAACGTAGCTCGGCTTATGAATTCCGTACCTCCGGCCGCGGCGGGCAGGGCATCGCCGCGCTCGATCTGACCAAAAAACATGGTTGGGTCGTGGGCTCGTTCCTGGTCGAAGATACCGACGATATTGTGATTGTTTCGAACGGTGGTACGATTATCAGAACGCCGGTTCGCGATATAAGCATCGCCGGCCGCCGCACCCAGGGCGTAACCGTGTTCCGTGTCGAAGAACACGAACATGTCGTCTCTGTCGCGCGTTTAGCCGATACTAGCGAGGAAGAGCCAAGCGAGTAATTGCATATGAAGGCAATTATCATTCATGGAACCAAAGGATCGCCGCAAGGCAATTGGTTTCCATGGCTGGCTGGACAATTGCAAACGCAAGGGTTTGACGTTCAAGTTCCGCATATGCCAACGCCAGATGGACAAAATTTACAAAACTGGCTGGCGGCATTTGATCGTATTCGGTTGGATCAAAATACTATTTTAATCGGCCATTCCATGGGGGCGGGATTTATCTTGCGGCTTTTGGAACACGGCGGCCCTATTTGCGGCGCTATTTTGGTGGCGCCTTTTATGGCCGCGTTGGGTTTGCCGGAATATGATGTCCTGAATAAATCCTTTGTCGAAGGGCCGGTCGATTGGCAGAAAATAAAATCCAATAGCCGGGAATTTCGCGTAATCGCTGGCGATGACGATCCTTATGTGCCGTTTATGGCATCGAAACAGGTGGCGGACGGGCTGGGTTGTCCGTTAACCGTTATTCCTGGTGGCAAGCATTTGAACGCCGAATCCGGCTATACGGAATTCCCGATTTTGCGGGATATGGTGCTGGATCTTGCCAAAGCAGAAAAACCGGCTTACGTTAAGCAAGCTTAGGGAGAATGAAAATGCTCGGCAACTTTTTTGTTAACTTTTTTAGCCAGTCATTCGGCCCAGTGTGGGTTGCATTTTTCTGCGGATTGATATTTGGCGGCGTAGCAGTTTTTTGGGCGTTATTCGAAAAGAAAGAAGTCGAGGAAGCCGAGGATGTTGCGGATAAAATTGAAAAAGAAATGCATGCGAGCGAGCATCCAACCTATAATAACGAGGTATTATGAGCCAGCGTATAGCCGTCTATCCGGGGACTTTTGACCCGATTACTTTTGGGCATATGGATATTATTCAACGCGCCGCGCGCGTGGTGGATCATTTAATCATCGGCGTTGCCGCGAATGCCGGCAAGGGGCCGTTATTTTCCCTGGAACAAAGAGCTAAATTGGTTGAAACCGAAGTTAAAAACCTCTCTAAACAAAAAAGCCTTGCTAGGATAACAGTAAAGAAATTCGATGTTCTATTGATGGATTTTGTGCGTGCGCAAAAATCGAAAATCATTGTACGGGGCTTGCGTGCCGTGTCTGATTTTGAATATGAATTTCAAATGGCGGGTATGAATGCAAAATTGGATTCAGGCGTCGAAACACTGTTTTTAATGGCCTCGGATAAGTATCAGTTGATTTCATCCCGCTTTGTCAAAGAAATTGCCCAGCTGGGAGGGGACGTCAGTCATTTTGTCAGTCCTAATGTCTTAAAGGCCATTCGCCGGAAATACGCGGTGTAATCATGACCGAATTTACCAAGGTTATCGCCGTCAGCGAAATCCCGCCGCAAGGCAGGACTATGCATTTTGAGTCCACGGTAGAAGAACGTATTGCCATAGCTGCGAGGGCAAAAATTCCGGATGTCGATTCATTTGCCATTGAATTGCAACTGCAATTTTTACCGCAATCGCATATTTTGGAAATTAAAGGATTTGGCCGCGCGAAAATTACCCAGGTCTGTGTTGTGACATTGGAACCATTTGAAGCGGAGTTGAATTTCGATTTCGATTGCCAGTGCCTTGAATCCGAACGCGCTAAAAAATGGAATAATGAAATGGATAGCGTCGAAGATTATGCTCAAGGCGGGTTTGAGGAGGTTATTGACGGCAAAGTGGACATTGGCGAAATTGCCGTTCAGGAGTTCATTTTGGCCCTGGATCCATACCCGCATAAGCCCGGCGCTAGGGCGGATTTAGACGCTGCAAATCAGGCCTCTGGCGAGGATAATCCTTTCTCAGTTCTTAAGTCATTGAAAAAGCAATAAAAAAATAAAACCTTATGAAGCTCCCTAATCGCTCCAGAAACTGGAATTTTCCTTGATTTATCAATAGGGATCGGTTAAAACCATCACCTCGTTTGAAACAGATTTTGAGCTGGCCGCTGTTAAGGCGGCTTTTTTAGATTAAGAGGGTGTCATGCCAGTACCAAAAAGAAAAACTTCGCCGTCGCGCCGTGGAATGCGTCGTTCGCATCATGCGCTTGCATTGAACGGCACCATGGAATGTCCGAACTGCGGCGAATCGAAACGTCCACACCACATTTGTGGTTCTTGTGGTTTTTACGATAGCCGTCAGGTATTTTCTAAATCCACCACTGCCTAGTTTATTTCTTTAAACCGGAGTTCATCGGTTGTCTCGTCAAATTGTCCTTGCCCTGGACGCTATGGGCGGTGATAACGCCCCTGGCGTTGTCATCAAAGGCGCCAATATCGCGCGTGAACGCTATCCCGAAGCACGATTCGTTTTTTTTGGGGATGAGGCGAAAGTCAATTCGATTTTAAAAGGTATGTCGAAACTGCGCGATGTTTCAGAAATCGTGCACACTGAAGAGTTCATTCCGGGCGACATGAAACCGTCATTGGCTTTGCGCCAGTCCAAGCGTTCCAGTATGCGTTTGGCTATCGAATATCTAAAAGAAGGCAAGGCGAACGCGGTTGTATCGGCTGGTAATACCGGCGCGTTGATGGCTTTATCAAAAATCATTCTTGGCACCATGAAAGGCGTTGAACGTCCAGCTATGGCGGGTTACTTGCCGACCGAGCGCGGCGAAACCGTGATGCTGGACTTGGGCGCAAATGTGGAATCGGATGCCGATAATTTGGTACAATTTGCGGTTTTGGGCGAAGTGTTCTCGCGTACCGTTTTGGGTGTCGTTCGCCCGTCCGTTGGAATTCTGAATGTTGGTTCTGAAGATCAAAAGGGCCACGAGGAAGTCCGCGAAGCTGCTGCGCAATTGCGCGATACCGGATTGCCGATCGATTTTTACGGCTTTGTCGAAGGCAGCGATATTACGCTTGGCACCGTCGATGTGGTCGTTACTGATGGATTTAGCGGCAATATTGCAATTAAGACGGCGGAAGGCACCGCAAAAATGTACGGCACCTATTTGCGCCGCGCATTGAAATCGTCGATGTTTTCGCGTCTGGGATATGTGCTGGCCAAACGCGCATTCAATCAGTTGCGTGATAAATTGGACCCGCGCAAATATAATGGCGCGGTATTTCTGGGCCTTGACGGGATTGTGGTAAAAAGCCATGGCGGAACCGATGCATTTGGATTTGCCAATGCGATAGGCGTTTCGGTCGATATGGTAAAACATGGATTCATCGATACGGTGCGCCACGAGTTCGAAGAATTGTCGCACCATCTGATCAATCCAGCAGAACAAGATCCAAAATCATTATCGGCCAAGGCCGTTTAGTCCATGATACGTTCTAAAATTATTGCAACCGGCGCTTATTTGCCAGCGCGCGTATTGACCAACCATGATCTTGCCAAAACAATAGACACCAATCACGACTGGATTGTCGAACGCACCGGTATTGCACAGCGCCATATCGCGGCGGAAGGCGAATTGACTTCGGATCTAGGTACGGCCGCCGCTAAACAGGCTTTATCCAATGCGGGTCTTCGCGCGGAAGATTGCGATTTGATTGTCGTTGCGACCACAACGCCGGATCAAACTTTTCCAGCAACCGCCACAACGATTCAGCATAAATTAGGGGCGCGGGCTATTCCTGCCTTCGATATTCAGGCGGTTTGTTCCGGTTTTTTATATGCGTTGAATGTGGCCGATAATTTTATTCGCACAGGGCAAGTGAAAAATGCGCTGGTGATCGGTGCTGAAACTTTTTCACGCATTGTTGACTGGCAGGATAGGGGCACTGCTATTTTGTTCGGTGACGGCGCAGGAGCCGCGGTATTAAGCGCTGCGAACGAACCAGATAAAGGAATTATCGGTATCGATATTTTTTCCGACGGTAAGTTCAATGATTTGTTGTATGTCGATGGCGGCGCCTCGCGCGGGGATAGAATCGGCAAGGTTCGCATGCAGGGCAAAGAAGTATTCAAGCATGCGGTCGGAATTTTGACCGATGTCAGCCGGAAAGTTTTGGACAAGCATAATCTTAAAACTTCGGATGTTTCCTGGGTGATCCCGCATCAGGCCAACCGGCGGATTATCGAATCCAGCGCCGACAAGCTTGGCCTTTCTGTGGATAAATTCATTATTACGATTGATCAACATGGCAATACATCGGCGGCATCCATACCTCTGGCGATGCATACCGGATTTGCGGATAAACGCCTTAAATCGGGCGATTTGGTTATGTTCCAGGCCCTCGGTGGGGGCTTTACCTGGGGGGCGGGTTTAGCCCGGATTTAGGCTAAATTTCAACGTCCGGGATGTCTTTTAAGTAATTGACAGTCTTATATATTTCTTCTAATATTTCAGGAAATAGGGAGGATATCTATGTCCGAACAAACCTTGACCCGCGCTGATCTGGCCGAACTGGTATATCAAGAAATTGGCCTTTCACGCAATGAATCGTCGAATTTGGTCGACGAAGTGCTTGATGTAATTGCCAACGCTTTGGTTGCCGGCAGCAATGTAAAATTATCGTCTTTCGGCAGTTTTATTTTGCGCAAAAAAGGCGAACGCGTCGGCCGCAATCCAAAAACCGGCCAGGAAGTGCCGATCACACCGCGTACCGTTTTGGTATTCCGCCCATCCCAAGCTTTAAAGCAGCGGGTTAGCGGCGTTAAAAAACCGGCGGCGGCATAGGATTAACCGATTATGGCGCTAGCCAAATTGATAGCCGAGGAATTGGCACAATCTAAGACTTTGGCTGATTCCGCTGAAAAATCTAAATCCGCTTTTCGCACGATTACGGAAGTCGCGGATGAATTGCGGCTAGAAGCCCATGTGTTGCGATTCTGGGAAACCAAATTTACCAAAATCAAACCAGTGAAAATGCGCGGCGGACGGCGTTATTACCGCCCCGAAGACATTCGGCTGATTAAAGATATTAAGCATTTGCTTTATGACAAGGGTTACACCATCCGGGGTGTACAAAAGATTTTGGGCCGTAAAGCTTCGGAAGAAACGGTTGTCGATACACCACCGGAAACGTCTGCGACGACAGCTATCGTCGCGTCAAAAATCGTCGAACCGCAAATTCCTCAACCGGCCAATAATTCCGTTCCAGGCATTACAGAAGAAGACGTACAGCGGCGTGTGGACGCGGCGGTGCAAACGGCATCGCAGAAATTGATTGAATCGCATCAATCGCAAGTCGTTACGTACCAAAGCAAAATTAATAGTCTGCAGGAACAATTAGACACTACCGAACAAAAACTACGCGACGTTCAAAATGGCATCAAACCGCTTCTAGAGGAATTAAATGAAACCCGCGGTTTGATCAAAAAATCTTCTTAATTATCACTGCGTAGCGATATAAAAAAACTACCACCCTTAGTATAAATGATGTAAAACTGTAAGCCTCGGAGTGTAGCGCAGCCCGGTAGCGCACTTGCATGGGGTGCAAGGGGTCGCTGGTTCAAATCCAGTCATTCCGACCAGCCTTCGCCTTATAAATTAATACAAGTGAAGGTTGTCACGTCGTAGCCAAAGGCGAAGACGGGCTCTGCGGTAAAACGCTCCAGCTCGGCAAGCCATTCTTGTTAGTTCCTTCCCGCCGCAAGGCACCTCAATTCAAACGCCGGGCCTGTCACATGCTGTTTGATTATTTTATCTTTATCGTTTTAATTTCACTGCTAGCGTTTCTATTTTACGTTCTTTTCAAACCGGAGCGGTTCTAAATGTTTTGGTATTTTTTAATCCTTGGAATAATTTTCGTATTCATTTGCTCTGTCATCGCATGGGGCCTGGCCAAATATATGACCTATGTGTTTGCCGATGATAGTCGTCCATCGATAGTAACCAATAAAATTTTGAACAGTTTCCTTATCTCGCCGCATGAACAGCATTGGCGGGATTACTTGATTTCACTATTGGTATTTAATCTGTTTGGATTTATCGCGTTATTCGCCATCTTATGGTTTCAGGATTTGTTGCCATGGAATCCGCGCGATTTCGGCGCAATGAATCCGTATTTGATTTTTCATACGGCCGCCAGTTTTGTTACCAATACCAATTTGCAAGCCTATGTTCCCGAAACCAATTTAAGTTATTTTTCTCAAAGCGTTGGACTGGTCGTGCAGCATTTTCTATCGGCTGCGACTGGCGCTTGTGTCGGTGTAGCTTTAATCCGTGGATTCGCCAGGGAAGGCAGTATCACCATCGGTAATTTTTGGAGCGATATGGTGCGTTGCGTGGTCTTCATATTGCTACCAGTGTGCATATTAACGGCCGCTTTGTTTATTAAACAGGGCATGCCGCAAAATTTAAACGATTATATCGCAGCACAAAATTACTTGATTCCCCAAGGGCCGGTGGCGTCGCAAACAGCCATTAAAATTTTCGGCGGGAATGGCGGCGGTTTTTT
Organism: Alphaproteobacteria bacterium; assembly: GCA_004295055.1. Taxonomy (NCBI): domain Bacteria; kingdom Pseudomonadati; phylum Pseudomonadota; class Alphaproteobacteria; species Alphaproteobacteria bacterium. The sequence goes on from SHNJ01000007.1 coordinate 155,715, forward strand.
TGCTGCAAATGCCGCTCACCCTTATGAAAATCCGTCTTTGATGAGCAATTATCTTCAACTGGCGTTGATTTTGATTTTTCCCATGTCGTTTATATTTTTGTTGGGCAATTTCCTGAAAAAACCGCAGGAAGCCATGGTGTTGTACGCTGCTGTGACGATTTTATTTCTGATTAATTTTGCCGTAGTGCTGCATGGCGAACTAAGTTCTGCTGCATGGTTATCTTCAGGCCTAACAGAAAACGTGGTCTATGAGGGTAAGGAACTCATGCCCGGTATACTCGGGTCAGCAATGTGGGATGTGTCAACCACGGCAACCGCCAATGGTTCGGCCAATATGGCTGTTGCAAGTCAAAATTCCTTAAGCATTTTTATTATGCTGTTGCAGATGAATTTGGGCGAGGTGTTTTACGGTGGCGTTGGCACCGGTTTTTGCACGTTAATACTGCTGGCTTTGCTAAGTGTTTTTGTGGGCACACTGATGATTGGCCGATCTCCGGAGTACTTATCAAAAAAGATTGAAGTTTTTGAAATCAAAGCCGTGATGATTGCGCTTTTGATTATGCCCGTGTTTTTATTCAGCGGCCTGGGGCTTGTTCTGCTCGATCCCGATGTAAAAACTTATATCCTGAACACGGGTCCAATGGGGTTTACGGAAATATTTTATGCCTATAGCTCGGCGGCCGCGAATAATGGCAGCGCGCTGAATGGATTTATGATGAATGATTCCGTGGTATTGGCTACTTTGGGTATGATGATGTTGGCGGGAAGATTCCTGCCTATTGTGGCCCTGATCATTATCAGCGGACATCTGGCCGCTAAGAAAAAGCTGCAGCCATCCATTGCGACCTTAACGACAGCCAGCCCGACCTTTCTTTTTATGCTGTGTTTTATGATCGTAATTTTGGGCTTGCTTACTTATTTTCCACTTTTAACCCTGGGGCCACTGACCGATTACCTGGGTACCATCATGCCAATAGCCGGGGGTAAATAATGCGTATTCCTGCTCATTCTATATTTCAAATATCCTTGCTGCGTACGGCCAGCATGGATGCGCTGAAAAAATTTCATCCCGAAAGCCTGAAACGCAACCCCATCACAACCGTGGTTGTGGCATGTTCGATTATAGCAACCATGGATACCGTTATTAAAATTCTTGGCGGAGACGCTTTTGGATTTTCCTTGCAGGTAAGTTTGTGGCTATGGTTTACGGCCGTATTCGCCAATTTCTCCGAAAGCCTGGCGGAGGGCAGAGGCAAGGCGCAGGCGGCCAGTTTGCGTAAAAGCAAAAGCGAAATTATGGCGAAATTGATCACTGCCGGCGAACATTATGATCTTGTTCCCGCATCGACGCTGCAAATCGGCGACGAAGTTTTGGTTGAGGCAGGGGATGTCATTCCCGCAGACGGCGAGGTCATTCAAGGTATTGCCACAGTCGATGAATCGCCGATTACAGGGGAATCCGCGCCAGTAGTAAGGGAAAGCGGCGGCGATCGTTCGGCCGTTACTGGCGGCACCAAAGTATTGTCCGATAAAATCCGGGTGCGTATCGTTGTCAAAAGCGGCGATGGATTTATCGAGCGCATGATTGCCTTGGTCGAAGGGGCGCAGCGCCAGAAAACGCCGAGTGAGGTTTCGTTGCTGATTTTATTGGTTGGCATGACGATTATTTTTCTGCTTGTTTGCGCATGCATTGCGCCGGTTATGACATTTTATGGATTTGATTATTCACCCGTTATGCTGGCGGCTTTGGTGGTAACGCTGATCCCAACGACTATTGGGGGGCTGTTATCCGCCATCGGCATTGCAGGCATGGATAGGCTGGTGCGGTTTAATGTTTTAGCCATGTCCGGGCGCGCTGTCGAAGCGGCAGGGGACGTCGATGTTTTGTTGTTGGATAAAACGGGCACGATTACCCTTGGCAATAGGATTGCATCGGAATTGATTCCTTATCCTGGCGTTACGGAAGCGGAACTTGCCAATGCGGCGCAATTGTCATCCCTAAGCGATGAGACGCCAGAAGGGCGATCGGTTGTTGTTTTAACCAAGGAAAAATACGGCTTGCGTGGACGGGATTTGGCAGGCGTTGAATATAGTTTTGTCAGTTTTACCGCGCAGACCCGAATGAGCGGCATTGATATCGACGGGAACATAGTGCGTAAAGGCGCGGTCGACGCAGTTTTGAAATATCTGGCGGAATTAAACCGTGGAATTTCGCCAGTGATCAATCCCTTGTTTCAGACCCAAGTGGATCGTATCGCAAAATCCGGGGGTACGCCACTGTTGGTAATCAAGAACAAAGATATATTAGGCGTCATCCATTTAAAAGATGTCATCAAGGGCGGTATTCGCGAACGCTTTGTGGAATTGCGTCGCATGGGTATTCGCACCGTTATGGTTACCGGTGACAATCCATTGACTGCCGGCGCGATTGCGGCGGAATCTGGCGTGGATGATTTCTTGGCGCAAGCGACTCCAGAAGCGAAATTAAAGTTGATTCGCGATGAGCAGAACAAGGGACGTCTTGTTGCAATGTGCGGCGACGGCACTAACGACGCTCCAGCCCTGGCCCAGGCCGATGTAGGTGTTGCAATGAATACGGGCACCGTTGCGGCGCGCGAGGCTGGCAATATGATAGACTTAGATTCCGATCCGACTAAATTGATTGAAATTGTCGGCATTGGCAAACAATTGCTTATGACTCGCGGGGCGCTGACGACATTCAGCTTTGCAAATGATATCGCCAAATATTTCGCAATTCTGCCGGCTATGTTTGTGCCGTTTTTCCCGCAATTGGGATTGCTTAATATCATGCACTTGACCAGTCCGCAAAGCGCCGTGTTATCCGCGGTAATGTTCAACGCGCTGATTATACTTGCTTTGGTGCCGATGGCCTTGCGCGGTGTGGCATACCGTCCATTGGCGTCGGTAAAAGTATTGCGGCACAATTTATTGGTTTATGGAGTAGGCGGTGTAATAGCGCCCTTTATCGGTATTAAATTGTTGGATCTGATGATCGGCTATATAGGAATGGTGTAATCATGCGGCATATCTGGCCTTCTTTTTGTTTATTGGCAGTTTTTACTTTATTGTGTGGGTTTGCCTATCCGTTGGCGATGATACAATTTGGGCAGACTTTTTTTCCAGATCAAGCCAATGGCAGCGTCATGGAAAGGGATGGACAAGTGCTGGGATCTTATTTGCTGTCATTTCCAAGCGACAAAGGAGAAAATTACTTTCATTCCCGCCCATCCAATGCGGTAATCGATAATGGTGTATTGGTGGGATTGGCATCGAATTACGCGCAAACCAATTCGGAATTGGCTGAATCCCACAAAACCGCGTCGGGTATATGGAAAGAACAATATCCGAATACTGATTTAATGCCCACGGAAATGACCTTTGCTTCGGCCAGCGGCCTTGATCCCAATATTTCTTATGATGCCGCCATGATCCAGGCAATACGGGTCAGCGAGAACAGAAAAATTCCTATCGATGATCTATATATCATCATCGATCAGTATCGCAAGCAAGTGCCATTGCTTAAGCTGGATTATGTCAATGTAAACCGGTTAAATAGAGCATTGGATCAAATACAGCCTATCGATGATGGAAAACCCTGATTCTTTACACCGCCCCGTTCCGGAAGCGTTGTTACAGCAAGCGCAGAGTGAAACTCGCGGCCGGCTTAAGATTTTTTTTGGCGCCGCTCCGGGGGTAGGTAAGACATATTCTATGCTGCGTGCGGCGCATGAACGCAAAGCCGAAGGCGTGGATGTTGTGGTTGGGATTATCGAAACCCATAAGCGGGAAGAAACCGAAGCTCTGGTCCGAGATCTTGAAGTTCTGCCGCGCAAAGAAATCGAATATAAAGGCCATATATTGCAGGAAATGGATATTGACGCAATTCTGGTACGCAAGCCGCAGTTGGTGTTGGTGGATGAACTCGCGCATACCAATGCTCCCGGCAGCCGTCACCCGAAAAGATATCAAGATATCGAAGAAATTCTGGCCAAAGGCATCGATGTATATACCAGTATGAACGTTCAGCATTTAGAAAGTTTGAACGATGTTGTCGCGCAAATCACCCGGGTAAGAGTCAAGGAAACGGTACCGGATTCTATACTGGCAAAGGCAGAAATAGCTTTAGTCGATTTGGGGCCAGATGAACTGATAAGCCGCCTGAAGGAAGGCAAAGTTTATGTTCCCGAGCAGGCGCAAAAGGCAATTCAGCATTTCTTCGCGCCAGGAAATTTAACCGCATTGCGCGAGTTAGCGTTACGGACAACAGCACAGCGCGTGGATGAGCAAATGTTGTCCTATATGCAAGCTCATGCGATCAAAGGCCCATGGCCGGCCGGCGATCGGGTTATGGTTTGCGTTTGCGACAGTGAAATATCGCCTAAATTGCTGCGTTCCGCTAAACGTTCCGCGGAACGACTGAATGCGCCATGGGTTGCGGTCTATATAGAAACCGAAGCGCATGCGCGCTTGTCAGATGCCGGTAGAGAGAGGGTGAACGATGCCTTGGAAATGGCCGAACGCTTGGGCGGCGAAGTGGTGCGTTTAAATGGCGTCGATATTAGTGATGAAATTATCAAATACGCATTGCAAAACAATGTTACACGGATTGTGTTGGGATTGTCCCGCGTATCGCCGCTGCGGGAGCGGTTATTCGGTAACGTCGTTACTAAAATAATTCGTAAAGTAGACGGTATCGATATTATGGTGGTTTCCGGTGAACCGCACAGCTATGACCGTTCTATTTCCAGCAAAACTAAAAAGCCATCCTTGGTCCGGCGCACGTATTGGCCATATATTGCGTCTAGCAGCCTTGTCGTGCTGGTGACCATCGTCAATAACTTCCTTAACGAAAATTTCGGCTACAAAAATATTTTAATGCTGTACTTGGTTCCGGTACTGATTTCCGCGGTTTCTTATGGTTTGTGGCCGTCCTTAATATCCGCGTTTCTGAGCGTTGTATTTTACAAATTATTTTTTGGCGAAGAAATTATGGAAATGGATCTGCCTACGCCAGGCGATTTCGTTTCCATGCTGTTATTCCTGTTTGTTGCGATTATGGCCAGTGACTTGGCTTCACGCATTAGTATGCAGGCTCAAATAGCCACTCGCCGCGAACGCATGACAAATGCGCTGTATGATTTTAGCCGGAAATTGGCTGGTATTGGCTCGATCAACGATTTGTTGCAAACCGTCAGTTACAATATCGCCAATGTTACTAAGTCAAAAGTCTGTTTGCTGTTGCCATTGAATGGCAGGTTGCAGGGAAAAATGTCCAGTCCGGCTGACTTTCAACTGACGGACGGCGAATTGGCTGCCGCGCAATGGAGTTTCGACAATGGCAAGCCAGCCGGTATTGATACCGAGACATTGCCATCGATGGATAAATTGTTTATGCCATTGAATACGGCTGCCGGTACGGTTGGCGTAATTGCCATTCTGCCGGAAGAAGACAGCCAAGTATTGGAACGCGATGGACGCCGGCAATTAAATTCGTTAGTCGACCAGGCCGCTATCGCTATCGAGCGCATGGAATATTCCATCAATGCCGCAAAGGCACAATTGAGAAAATTGTCCGATCAAATGCATGGAATTGGAACGGAACCGCCAACCAATTAGTGGTCCGGTACGGCCAGGGCGTTTTCCTGCGATTCTGGCACTATGGCCGCCGCGTCTTTTTTAATTTCTTCCTTGGATGGCAAATTTTTGAATGTGGCTATGTGAAATAACCCATCCCCTTCATTTGCCGTAGGAAGATTGGAACGGCCAACCAATATGCCATTTTCCGGCGCCAAAATCGGAATTGGATCATCGCCGAATGGATCGGAGACGTAACCCAGAATGTCTCCCGCTTTGACCTCGGCGCCCAAGGAAGCCCGGTCCCATAAAATGCCGCCCCGAGGCGCGCGTACCCATACCGCATTTTTGCTATGGGCGATATCATCCGGTTCGCGCACGATGTCGGCTTTAATCATTCCTAAATGTTCCATTACTCCTAAGATGCCGTTCAATCCCATGGCAGCGGAGGTTTCATCGAATCTCAAAGCCTCACCGGCTTCAAATACCAGCATTTTAACGCCTTTACGTTGGGCGGCCTCGCGCAAAGAACCATCGCGTACATCGCTGTTAATTACGATACTGGCGCCAAACGCTTCGGCCATGGCCATAGTTTCAGTGCATTCGGTATCGGCCCTTATTTGCGGCAGGTTCTCACGGTAAAAGGAACCGGAATGTATATCTATTCCGTGTGTGGATTTTTTGACAATCTCGCTCATCAAAATATAGGCAACGCGGGAAGCCAATGATCCGCCAGCAGTGCCTGGAAAAGAACGGTTTAAATCGCGCCGGTCGGGTAGATAGCGGGAATTCAATATAAATCCGAATAAGTTGACAATTGGGACAAGAATTAACGCGCCTTTATTTAATTTATCGACTTTGCCGGATTGTAATAATCGCCGCACAATTTCGACGCCTATGATTTCGTCCCCATGGACGGCGCCGGTTATAAATAATATTGGTCCGGGCTTTTTCCCGGTGATAACGCGAACGGGCAATTCCACCGGCGAATCGGTGTATAAATCAGAAACGGGCAGGGTCAGTGAAACTGTTTTCCCAAATCCAATATCGTTGCCGCCAATATGCAAAAATGGTTTCTTGCTGGTTTTTGATTTGCGTAGTTTAATTTTGGTTTTTGATTTTGCTTTGGCCATGGATGTCGTTTGAAATGCCGCGACATACAGGCCACACCGTAACCAGGAACTATGCGCTGGCTTTTTGGTTTTTCTGGCCTTTATGTTCTCGGCGAATCACTTTCTTTTCAAGATATTCCACGATTTTCCCGGCAACATCAACGCCTGTTGTCTTCTCTATGCCTTCAAGGCCTGGGGATGCGTTGATTTCCAGCACCAGTGGTCCCCGGCTGGATCGTAAAATATCTACCCCGGCAACACCAAGCCCCATAATTTTGGCGGCCTGCACTGCGGTATTCTGTTCTTCTTCTGTTAATTCAGCGATGCTTGCGGTTGCTCCACGATGCAAATTGGCGCGGAATTCCCCTTCGCGAGCCTTGCGTTGCATGGCGGCAACTACTTGATTGCCCACGACAAAGCACCGCAAATCGGCTCCGGCGGCTTCCTTGATAAATTCCTGGACAAGGATGTTGGCATCCAATTCTTGAAATGCCTGAATTACAGATGCGGCGGCTTTGGTAGTTTCGGCCAATACCACACCCTTGCCTTGGGTGCCTTCGATTAACTTGACGATCAATGGCGGACCGCCAACGATCTTAATAATGTCGTCTATATCGTCCGCGGCCCGGGCAAAGGCAGTGGTAGGCAAACCAATATTGGATTTCGACAGCAGTTGCAGAGAGTGCAGTTTATCCCTGGCGCGGGCAAACCCATCGGATGAGTTTAAGCTATGCAATCCCATCAATTCCAGCTGGCGGAGCACAGCCAGCCCATAAAAAGTGATCGAAGCGCCAATACGCGGAATCACCGCATCGAAATTACGCAGCACTTCTTCGCCGCGATAATGTATTTCTGGCTTGGTGGAAGTAACGTCCATGTAACAACGTAATGGATTAATTACGCGCGCCTTGTGCTTGCGGATTTCCAGCGCCTCAACCAAACGGGCGGTCGAATATAATTTCGAATTTTGCGATAGAATGGCAACGCGCATTATTAACTCCGATACATTTTAAGGACAGACGATTTGCTGTGTTCGCCGGATAAATAACTTTGTTCCGGATCTACTGTATAGCGGCCATTTAGTGCGGTGCGGCCGATCAGCATGCGGAATCGCATGGTGTCGCGCGTCGTTAAACTGACTTCGGCCGCAAAAGTCTGATTCAATAAACGAAGATTGGTTTGAATAAAATAGCGGTATTCCTGATGTCCGCCGGAATCGGTTACTAAACGTTGATCGATAATAGGGGCTTCTGCCTCAACCATAATATCGCTGCGATTTTGCAGTGGATGCAGTTTAAATTTAACCCATTCGCGCCCGTCCCGCATAAATGCATCCAATGCGAACGTATGCAGCGCGGAACTTCGCGCCCCCGTGTCGATCTTTGCTTTGATCAGGGGAACTTTTAAATCTGGCAGGCTGGCCCATTCGCGCCAGCCAATAAAAGGTTTATTAATGGGCATCCGATGTTTTATTGGTAGTTGGACAAGTCTTGGTCAGATAATTTCTGGTTTCGCTGTTATTGTCAACCAGGCCCAGGGAATTGGCCTTGGAATAATTCTGCCATGCGGCAGCGCTGTTGCCGTCAAAACATTGCACACGGGCCAATCCGTTTAACGACATGGCGTGGTTAGGGTTTAATTCCAACGCCAAATTATAAAACTGTTTCGCTAATCCCCATTGTTGAGCAACAGTGTAAATACGGCCTATGTTATAAAAATAATCCGGCTCGCCTGGATCCTGAATCGCCAGTTGTTCGTAATATTGCCGCGCAACTTCGTATTGGCCGCCAGCCTCCGCCATTTTGGCTTTCTTGGTATAATCGTCAATCAGCTTGGTGTTTTTTATCGCGGCCAAGGGTGGTTTCATAACGTTATTAGGTGCCGTGGTGCTGGTTTGTGGCGCACCTTTGGTAAAATCCTGGTCCTGAATTCTGTTTTGTGCAGGCGATTTTGCGGCCACGGGCACGGAAGCAACGCTGACCGGTGCCGCTTGACCGGTCATCGCATAAGCACGTTGTAAATCCGCTTTTGCTGCGGGATCGTTTGGCGCCAATTGTATCGCGCGATTTAAAGACGTGATAGCGTCTACCGGCGATCCTTTTCTGATCAAGGCTTCGCCGAGCGAACGGTGCGCTAGGGCAAAATTAGGATCTAGCTGTGTTGCACGGGCATACGACACAATCGCTTCTTCGAATTTGCCGTTATTTTGATATTGCGTACCCAGCGTATATTGGGCGAGAGCGGAATTGGCGTCAGATGCGGCGGCTTGCTGCGCAAAATCGAGCGCGCGCTGGTAATCGCCTTTGCCACCGAACAAATTGGCAAGGTTGCTTAGCGCCACTGTATTTTTTGAATCAATTTGCAAAACTTTTAAATAGGTATTGGTGGCCTGATCCGTTTGGCCCGATTTCATTTGCAGATCGCCCATGGCGAGCAGGGTGGGCGCGTCCGGATTGCTTTGCAACGCCTGGCCGACTTGGGTGTAAGCTTCGGTATTTTCGCCGCGGCTTTTGGCAATTTCGGCCAATACTAAATTGGCCTGACTGTAATGCGGATCATCGCTTAAAACTTCTTCCAATAAACCTTTGGCGGCATCGCCCTTGCCCTGGCGAAAGGCTATATCGGCAATCGCGGTTTTAGCCAGCGAGGATTTTGGATTGATTTTTAAAACTTCGCGGCATTGTTTGGCAGCGGCGGCGTGATAGCCGGTGCGTTTATAAGCGTCACATAATACTTCATTTGCACGAAGATCGTTGGGATTGCTGCGCATGCTGCCTTTGGCGGCATAGGCTTGATACAGCAAGGGGTCTTTACTGGCCTTGCGGATCGAAGCTTTGACCATCATGTCAAACTTCTTTTCTTCCTCTAATGCGATTTGATATTGCTTTAAATTGACCGGCAATATTGCGTCAACGCGCTTTATGGCGGGGTTGTCTGCGGCAACAGCAGTCAGCGGCAGGATTAGAAATAAAAGGCAGATTACAAAGCGCATCAATGTTTTGACCATACTGAAAATTTGAACAGCCAGTGGCGGTAGAAGTAGGCAAGGCTTCTGGCGGGATATTGACACGAAGCCTATAAATTTTAAATCTGATTTTAAGATTAGGCGGCTTTTTTAGTCAGAATCTGGTTTTTTTCCAGTTTCGATAAATCCACCACAATTGGGGTATAGGATTCGACTGCTCGCTGCATATCTTCGGTCGAGCGGACTTCGCCGAAAAATGACAGTCGGTCTTTGATGTTTTTATTGGTTTGATTGCCCATTGCAGCCTCTCTTCTAGGCAATATTTCTAACAAAAAAAATGGTTAAAATCAAGGTTTCTATATGTAAACTATTGGAACTTCAGGTATATTGCCTGAAATACGAGGTATCCTATGGGCGCTCCCGCATTATCATCCAAAAAATCTTCCAGCAAACCGGCTTTTAACTGGGAGGATCCGTTTTTATTTGAAGCACAATTGACCGACGAAGAACGTCTGGTCATGGAACAGGCACGGGCTTTCTGCCAGGATAAATTGATGCCGCGTGTGTTAATGGGTTTTCGCCATGAGAAATTTGATCGCGCCATTATGAACGAAATGGGTGAAATGGGTTTTCTGGGCTCCACCATCGAAGGTTACGGCTGCGCCGGGGTCAATTCGGTTTGTTATGGTCTGATCGCGCGCGAAGTGGAACGTGTCGATTCCGGTTATCGTTCCGCGATGTCGGTGCAATCATCGTTGGTGATGCATCCGATCCATGCCTATGGCACCGAAGAACAACGTAAAAAATATTTACCGCGCTTGGCGACCGGAGAACTTGTCGGTTGTTTCGGCCTGACGGAACCGAATCATGGGTCCGATCCAGGCAGTATGATTACACGGGCGGACAAAGTTGATGGCGGTTATCTGCTGACCGGTGCGAAAATGTGGATTACCAATTCGCCGATCGCGGATGTATTCATCGTTTGGGCGAAGAACACCGCTGAGAACAATGAAATTATGGGATTTATTTTGGAAAAAGGCATGAAAGGCCTATCCGCGCCAAAGATCGAAGGCAAAATGTCCCTGCGCGCGTCGGAAACCGGCGAGATCGTCATGGACAGCGTATTTGTGCCTGAAGAAAATTTATTACCGAATGTAAGGGGATTAAAAGGCCCTTTCGGATGTTTGAACAATGCACGATATGGTATTGCCTGGGGCGTGCTTGGCGCGGCGGAGTTTTGTTTCCATGCGGCTCGGCGTTACACGTTGGATCGCAAACAATTCAACCGCCCCTTGGCCGCCAATCAGTTGATTCAGAAAAAATTGGCCGATATGCAAACCGAAATCACGCTTGGGTTACAAGGCGTGTTACGTATTGGACGATTAAAAGACGAAGGTATTTTACCGCCAGAATCAATCAGCCTGATGAAACGCAATAATTGCGGCAAGGCGCTGGATATTGCCCGTGTCGCGCGCGATATGCATGGCGGCAATGGCGTTGCCGACGAATATCACGTGATCCGCCATGTGGTGAATTTGGAATCGGTCAATACGTACGAAGGCACGCATGATGTGCATGCGTTGATTCTTGGCCGGGCGATTACCGGGATCGCGGCGTTTTAAATGACCGATACTCCTTTAAGAAATATCCGTGTTCTCGATCTTTCCCGCGTGCTGGCGGGGCCATGGTGTACGCAATTGCTGGCTGATCTTGGCGCCGAAGTCATCAAAATTGAAAAACCGGGGGAAGGCGATGATACTCGCGCCTGGGGGCCGCCTTATTTTAAAACGGATAGCGGAGGCTTGTCCGCATATTATATTTCCTGCAACCGTGGAAAAAAATCCATTACGGTGGATATTTCTACGGCGGAAGGTAAAAAGATTGTTCAGGATCTGGCGGCGAAATCGGATGTGCTGATTGAAAATTATAAGGTTGGCGGATTGAAAAAATATGGCCTTGATTACGAATCGGTCAAGAAAATAAATTCAAAAATTATTTACTGTTCCATTACCGGTTTTGGCCAGGATGGACCAATGGCGCAAAAAGCCGGTTATGATTTCATGATCCAGGGCATGTGCGGATTGATGAGCGTAACGGGCGAACCCGCCGGCATGCCGATGAAAGATGGCGTGGCGTTGGTGGATGTCATGACCGGCATGTATGCATCCAGCGCGATTTTATCGGCGCTGTTTGCGCGGCAAAATACGGACAAAGGAACCCATATCGATATGGCCTTGCTGGATGTTGGCGTTGCGATGATGGCCAATCAGGCGTTGAATTACCTAGTCTCCGGCAAAGTGCCGCAGCGTCTTGGCAATGCGCATCCGAACATAGTTCCTTATCAGGCTTTTGCGACCAAGGACGGCCATGTGATTTTGGCTATCGGCAATGACGATCAATTCGCAAGATTTGCCAAGGCCTGCGGTAAGCCTGAATGGATTGAAAGTCCGTATTTTGCCACTAACGAGGCGCGGGTGCGCAATCGGAATGATGTGGTGGGCAGCATTGGCGTATTGATGCACCAAAAAACCACGGCGGAATGGATCAAAATTCTAGAGACGGAAAATATTCCGGGTGGGCCGATTAACGATTTAGGCCAGGTATTTCAGGAACCGCAAGTGAAGCACCGAGGTACGCAATTGGAATTAAAGGGCGTGCCGCAAATACGCACACCGGTAAGGATGAGCGGTGTCGATATTGGTGCGGGTACGCCGCCGCCGCATTTAGGCGCGGATACAGATCAAGTATTGAAAGATGTATTGGGATACGATGCGGCCCAAATCGCGTCGTTAAAATCAAAAGGGGCAGTATAATGAAAAAATATTTCTTAATTTTTGCGGCAATTTTATTGGTTGCTCAAATTGCACACGCGCATAGTTATCAATTGGGCAAGATCAAAATCGGACATGCCTGGATGCAGGAATTGCATAGCACCGGTCCGGAGGCTGCCGATAATGCGGAAGTTGCCGCCTATATGCCGTTATATAATACCGGCGAGAAAACCGATTATTTGATCGAGGTTAAAAGCGATTGGTTCGCCCAAGCCAAATTCCTGGATCTGCGCGGAACCGGTGAAACCGGCAGCCCACAAGCCGTATTCGCCAATGAAATTGCACTGTTAAAAGGCACGCCGATCGGTATGCAGCCGAAATCCGGCTGGCGTATAGTGTTTTACGGCGTAAAAAAGCCGATGCCAAAAGGCGAGACCTTGCCGGTGACTTTAGTGTTTAAGAACGCGGGGTCGATAGAAGTAGAGTTGGCCCTTGATCCAGAAAAACCAAGCCATCAATCAAATTAAATATCCAACTCCGCCACTTTGGGGGCGTTTTCCTGGATGAAGGCAAGGCGTAGTTCCGGTTTTTTGCCCATCAGGCGTTCGACCAGATTTTCGACTTCCTTGGCTTCGGAATATTTCTTTGGATCGTATTTATCGGGGATTGCCACGCGCAACAAAGTGCGATGGCGCGGGTCCATGGTGGTTTCTTTTAGAAATTTCGCCGGCATTTCACCTAGACCTTTGAACCGGTTTACTTCTGGCTTGCCGCGGAATTGTTTCAGCAATTCATCGCGGTGCTTATCGTCCCGCGCATATAATGTCTTATCGCCTTGCGCAATGCGGAACAGCGGCGGAACGGCTAAATACACATGGCCTTTGACAATCAGTTCCGGCATTTCCTTGTAAAAGAATGTCAGCAACAGGGCGGCGATGTGCGCACCGTCCACGTCCGCATCGGTCATAATGATGATACGTTCGTACCGCAACCGTTCTATTTTTAAATCTTTGCCTGCACCGCAACCCAGCGCCAATAAAATATCTTTGATCTCTTGATTGCCGGCCAATTTATCCGCGGATGCGTTGGCGACGTTCAAAATTTTACCGCGCAGCGGCAGAATCGCCTGGGTAGTGCGGTCCCGCGCCTGCTTGGCGGAACCGCCGGCCGAATCGCCTTCGACCAAAAAGATTTCGGTGCCTTTGGCGGCGTCCAATGAGCAATCGGTCAATTTGCCAGGCAAGCGCAATTTGCGGGTTGCCGATTGGCGTTTTAGTTGTTGTTCCTCTTTTGCTCTGCGGCGTTCTTCAACCTTTTCAATCGCGCGGTCCAGCAATAATCCAGCCGATGCCGGATCGGACGACAACCATAAATCGAACCGGTCTTTGACGGTGTTTTCAACCCATTTTTGCGCCTCGGTCGTAACCAGTTTTTCCTTGGTCTGGCCTTGGAAATGCGGATTTGGGATAAATACCGACAGAATAATCGCCGCGCCGTTGATGACATCGTCGCCGGTAATATCGGCGGCCTTTTTATTGCCAATCAACTCGCCATAGGATTTCAAACCGCGCAGCAATGCCGTACGCAGGCCAGATTCATGCGTGCCGCCTTGGGCGGTTGGAATAGTGTTGCAGTAAGACCGCAAAAATCCTTCTTCGTCGCGCGGCCAAGTAATAGCCCAATTGATACGCACCTTGTCAGCCTTCATTTCGACTTCATCGGCGAAATATTTGGCGGTGTAGCAGGGGCGTTCTTGAATTTCTGCCGCTAATGAATCAGCCAGACCATTCGGGAAATGCAAAACATCTTTGGCTGGTGTCGCGTCGCCTTTTAATAAAGCCGCGTCGCATTGCCATTCAATCGTAACGCCTTTGAATAAATATGCCTTGCTGCGCGCCATTTGATATAGGCGCGCCGGGCGGAATTCTGCTTTATGCCCGAAAATTTCCGGATCGGGTTGGAAGGTGATTTGTGTGCCTTTACGTGTGGTCGACCCGCCCTTGGTCAATTTGCCTTTGGCATGACCTTGGGAAAATTCCTGAGTATATGTGGTTTTGTCGCGAAAAACTTCGACCTTCAGATGTTCGGTCAGTGCATTAACGACGGAAACGCCGACGCCGTGCAAGCCGCCGGATGTTTCATAAACTTTATTTGAAAATTTACCACCGGAATGCAGCGTGGTCAGAATAACTTCCAGCGCGGATTTTTTTGGAAATTTAGGATGGGGATCGACTGGGATACCACGCCCATTATCCCATATAGTTACGGTATTATCCTTGCCCAGCGATATGCCGATTTTGCTGGCATGACCGGCAACGGCTTCGTCCATGGCGTTGTCCAGCACCTCGGCGACCAGATGGTGCATTGCTGTTTCATCGGTGCCGCCAATATACATCCCTGGGCGGCGGCGAACCGGTTCCAGCCCTTCAAGGACTTCGATATCTTTGGCGGAGTAAGAATTATCTTTTTTCACGGTAGCGGATTTGGACATAGGTTCAATACGGGATTGGTAAAAAATTATTTAAAGGTACAGATACCAGGAATGCAAGAAAAATGCTACTTGCTGTAGGCAAGAACTTTTTCCCCAGCAATGAGATAGAGCAACAGATCGCCTGGCCCGTCAATGCGCCCTATAATTCCTGACTGAGAGGGATTAGGTCTAACGGGATGGACAGGAACGGGTTTAATGGTTGTAGCAATGGCTGTTAATTTTGCACAACATTCTTTGCCACTTGTATCCAATCTTTTCCACAATGCGTCTAATCGCTTGTTGGTTTCAGCCTGGATTTCTTCTGCTCGATCCTCATATTCTATCTGGCGTTCGAGTGTTTTTTCGCCCATTTCAAGCTGTGTTAAGCCGACTTCGATATCCATTTTTCGTTCAGCCTTAGGACAAACCATCGCGGGGCGTTTGGGATCTATTTCTAGTCGGCGGTAAATATCTAGCACTACCTCGTTATGGAACCAGGCATAATGGCTGGAAATACATTTATGCTTTAGACTTTTCCGCGCCAGTTCATAAAATTCCCGAAGATAAGAAGGTGGCGCCATTCGCACCATCTGTGCCATCATGACACGATATTCATTATCGTCTAATCCTATCTGATGGCCTGCTGGGTGATCCAACTTAAACTTTGGATCCAGTATTTGTTGCGATTGATTGCTGTCAGTTATCGCCAGAAGTGCAAAAAGGCCGGTGCAGGTATCTAGAAATGCGGATACATTTTTTACGGTAATGGGAGTTTTAAAAATATCTTCCACTACCGGACGCATCAACCGGCAGATTTTTGAATCCTTCCGCTTAGACTGGTGCAGAAGATAGGTTTTTAGATCGATAAACACTTGTTGGCAGGTATTGGGATTATCTTTCAACTCTGTTCGATTAGATAGTAAGTAGCATAATATTTCGCAGGCCGCCGATTTCGGATTGGCTGTATCCGCGTGTTCGTAATCCCAGGTAGAGTATAATTTATTGTGCTTGTACATCTCGCCGTATAATGTTGTTATTTTTTGTTATGATGAAATCAATCTATAACAAACCATCATATCCTGCAAGGAAATTATATTTTTCTTGTCAGTAGCGCCTGGAAAAATGTAAAAGAAAATTACTTTGATTTTCTTTCAGGTGTGTTTATGTCCGAACCCAGCGATAATCCAGATTTTCCGAATAACCCTTCGTTACGCACGATTGCGATGCCGGCGGATACCAATCCCAATGGCGATATGTTCGGTGGATGGATGATGTCGATGATGGATTTGGCCGGCGCAAACAAGGCGATCGAAGTTTCCAAAGGTCCTGTTGTGACTGTCGCAGTCGACGCTATGGAATTTCATTTGCCGGCCTATGTCGGCGATGAAGTCAGTTGCTATTCTTTGGTTGAAAAGATTGGCAATACGTCGATCACCGTGCGGGTCGAGGCCTGGGCGCGGCGCCGCACTAGCCACGAATATTTTAAAATTACTGTAGGCCGGTTTACATACGTTTCCATCGGCGCGGACCGACGGCCGAAACCCATCATAAAGATGTAGTTTTGGCTAGCCTATTAGTAAGCTTTCTGGCGCCTTAAATTGATTAGGCTGATGGTGGCATCGCCAGTCAGCTGTTGAGCCTTGGCAGACGACACGCCATCCAATTTGCCTTTTGTATCTAGTCCATTAAAATATTCGAAAACCACAGCAGCTGTTTGCGGGGTAAAGTGGTCAAACCTGGAACCAATAGGCGCAGTAGCAATCGTTGTAAATTCTACTAGACGATCCAATTCCTTTTGATCGGCACTCGGCAGGCCATTTAAGGGGGTGGTTTCCAGTCTTTGCTTATAATGTGCTAAGCGCAAGGCCACTTGTTCGTTACTTGCATTCCACGGATTATTGATGGGCTGCGAAGTGCCTTGATCTGTGCCGGTATTTGATACGCTTGTCGATGTGGTCATTGGTACACTCCCTTGATTTATTTTTAAGTATAATTTCTTTTATGGCTATAAATTACGGAGAATTATGACAAAAGTCAAGAAAAAAGCTTTGATAGTTATATCAAAGCTTTTTATATTGTAATTTAAATGCTAATTAAATTATTATAATTTAGAATATTAAATCGAATAGTAATTTAAAAATTCAATTGGGTGTGGTGTGTGTTCCAAATCGTATACTTCGGACATGCGCAATTCAATATAGGCATCGATCAAATCATCGCTGAATACGCCGCCTTGGGTTAGGAATTTCCGGTCTTTATCCAACGCGCTTAATGCATCACGCAAAGATCCGCAAACGGTCGGCACCTTGGCCAATTCCGCTGGGGGCAGATGATATAAATCCATATCCATGGCTTTGCCCGGATGGATTTTGTTTTTGATGCCATCCATACCCGCCATCAACATCGCGGCGAAGCCGAGATATGGGTTGCAGCCAGGATCTGGGAAGCGTACTTCGACCCGTTTGGATTTCTCGCCAACCGAATATGGAATCCGGCAAGAAGCGGAACGGTTGCGCGCGGAGTAGGCGAGCAATACCGGCGCCTCGAATCCAGGGATCAGGCGTTTGTATGAATTGGTGGTTGGGTTGGTGAACGCGTTGATCGCCCGGGCGTGTTTGATAATGCCGCCAATGTAGTACAATGCCAGATCCGACAATTCGGCATATTTATTTCCGGCAAATAATGGCTTGTTTTTCTTCCATAGCGATTGATGCACATGCATGCCCGAACCATTGTCGCCTTTGATCGGTTTCGGCATAAAGCACGCCGACTTGCCATAAGCGACGGCGGTATTGTGCACGGCGTATTTGTACAATTGCACGTTATCCGCGCTTTGCACCAATGTTGAAAATTTAATGCCCAATTCATGCTGCGATGGCGCGACTTCGTGATGATGTTTTTCAATTGGCACGCCCAGCGCGGCGAGGTTCAACAACATTTCCGAACGCAGGTCCTGTGTTGCATCGACCGGACCGCACGGAAAATATCCTCCCTTAACGCCGGGGCGGTGGCCCAAATTGCCTATGCCACGGCCTTCGGATGCGTAATCGCGATCGGAATTATATGGGCCTTCCTCGGAATCGATTTGATGGGAAATTTTGTTCATGCCGACGGTAAAGCGCACGTCATCGAACACAAAAAATTCGATTTCCGGGCCAAAATAGGCGTTATCGGCGACGCCGGATTTTTGGATATAGGCTTCGGCGCGCTTGGCGACGGATCGCGGACAACGGCTATACGCCTTGCCGCTGGATGGTTCTTCGACATCGCAATTGATGATTAGGGTCGGCTGCGCGGCGAATACATCCATAACGGCGGTATTCACATCCGGCAATAACGTCATGTCGGATTCATTGATCGCTTTCCATCCGGCGATGCTGGATCCGTCGAACTGAATTCCATCTTTGAAAAAAGCATCGTCGACGACTTGCGTGGACATCGACACATGGTGCCATTTGCCGCGCGTGTCGGTAAAACGCAGATCGACGAATTTCACGTCGTGTTCTTTAATCAGTTGCATTGCTTTTTTGGGATTGGACATCAGGACGCTCCGGGGAAAGAGGGTTAGGGGGTGATTCAATTTATATGCAGTGCAAAAAAATTTTCCACGCGAAAATGACCATCGCATGACAGTTTTATAAAAAATCTGGGTATGAATTTCGAATTCGATTCAATTCTGTGGATATTGTTTTACAAGGATTTTGATACGCCTAGCCAATTAGGCTTGCGCGTCATACACTGAAATTTCCAACCCATAAAAAAGCGCTTTTTGCAGTGCAAGAATAGAATTAAGTTCTAGCCGGAAACCTGTGCCTGCCGGGGTGGGGGATCGTAGGCGGGGTACGGTGGCGGCCGCCAATGACGACCGGGCGGACAGGCGTAGAAAATACGTCTTTTAACCGGTTCAAATCGACTTCCAGTGTCCTTACAACCCCTGGATCTAACATTTCAAAAGCCTCGTGCAATTGCGTATCGGCGGCTAATGCTTCGTACAATGATTGTCCTTGATTTACGGGCGCATCGGGATGGGCCAGAACCGCCATATTGATTACTGCAAACCGCAACGCCATGCAATTTTGCCGCGAGGGGCGGATTTTCTCTGCATCGACTATATGTTTTATTTTCTCGGCCATTTGAAGCGCCAGTTCGGCCGTTGAAGCTGGATTGCCGTAAATCATGGCTGCGGCCAGCGTATTTTCTATCCGATCCGCGTCTTTCAGAAAGAAATTGTCCGGTTTTTGCGGGTTGTCCGGGTCCGTGGCATAATATAAGGCCAGATATTTAAGCGATTCCGGGTTTATGCGCCGTGGATCTCGTTCCAAGGCGGCCAATGTAACCGCGGCAATCGCATTGGTTATATCGGTTGGGCCATTGCCCCGAATTTTTATGGCTTTCTCAACCGTATGAAGAGCTTCTATATTTTTTTCGGTGGCCAAGTGAGGCATCAAACGAAATGCAATATCAATGCTGTCTATGGCCTGCATAATATTTTCGATTATTTGGCCTGTAAAACCATGTTGGCGCAGTTTTGCTGTTTGATCCGCTAATATACTAAAAGATCGCTCTAGTGTTGCGGGTGAAAAAACCGAACGCTCCTGACTTTTCATGCCCATCATTCCGCATATCCGGTCGGTTGTTATTGCCATGGAATAAGGATGATAGGCAAATTCTTGAAATACGGTCTGGTTGGATCGGATCGCGCTTCTTAAGCTTTGATCGGAACAACGGGCGACGGCGGTAAGGGCGGCGTTTGCCAATCTTCTGATGTCGAGTGTTATTTCCGGCCGATGGGATTGCCACCGTTCATGGATCGTATCGATAAGGCATTTGACGACGTAATGTACCGCCGGACCATCCAGTTGTTCAGGATGCCGTTCGGCCAATCCGATAATAATTTCCTGCAAAGTATCGGCATTGCCTGGCGGCATGGATCTGCGGATCCTGTCTTCGAATCTTATAAGATCTGAATATAAATGCTCTGGCATAGAATGTGGCATCCGGTAGCACATTTCATAAAGCAGGACGCATTCATTTTCACAATCCACGCGGCCTGTGGTTTTTCGATCCAGGCGGTCCAACACGTCTTGCCAAAGGGCTGTCAGGCCCCGTTCCTGAGGTCTCCAAATATGTTGGGTGCTGTCGATAAATTCTGTTGTATTTCCGTGCATTGCTGTTTTTTCCGTTGCCCAGGCAAGATTTTTATACGGCTGGCCAGGCAAAAGCAATAGAAAATCCCCATTAAGAAAACAAGGGTAATAGGCTTTTATAGCCCTGAAACCGGGCGCGTTAACCACTCCGTAACCAGCCAAGCGGTAAAATATAGGGGTAACAGGGTGTTGATATGGCGGATAAAGTTTCTTGGCGGGATTGGTCCTGCGGATTGCATAACGATCATCTGACCATGCGGCAGGTTTTGGAAACCTTGCCGGGTAACGATTCTACTGAAATACATTGGTTGATCCGATTGCTGGAACGTCCATCCAGCCCATTGGCGCTGTCTGGCGCGATCGATTTGGACAGGCATGATTGCGTGCATGTATTGCTGGGCCGCGGATTGCTGGCCCAGGACGAGGCCTTCGTACTTGGGTTCACCATGGGCGCGGACCGGAAAATGAAATTCTGGGAACCGGCGTTGTTCCGGTTTTGCGCGCAATATTTATATCCGAAAATTTACCGCCTGAAAGCGCGGCAGATCGCGATTTTCAATTTGGGATTGGAATTCGCGCGCGGCAGCGATTGCCGCGATTTGCATAAATTCGACTTTCAACAATATCTTGACCAGCCGGTCGGCAAATTGCGCGCGATGTTGAAAATCAGCACGCACAAACTGGCCGAAGCCTATCGCCAGGAGCAGCAAATGATCCCGGATTCCAAGGAAAGCAAGCGGTTGGATATCGCGTTTGCCAATTAAATCCAATTACTGTTATCCTAATTTTACCCTCCCCCAACTAGGGGAGGGATAGCGCAGCTTATTCGCGTAAGCGAATTAGCGGAGCTTGGGTGGGGGATTCGGTGTTTGCAGCCTTTCCCCCTCCTACCAAGATCAACTAAACTCGCTACGCTCGTTAAGTTAATCTATCCTCCCCCTAGTTGGGGGGGGAGGAATTCATTACCGCCATTTATTCATTTCGCCTAACAACCACATCGCCCAATCATATTCTTGGCTGGTATCGGCCGCGAGTTTTTATCTAAAAAATATTTTCTATTAAGATTTTCCGAACCTATTGCTTTTCCAAAAGATCGGTGCAATATGATTGCATCGACATAAAATATACAACCAATTAAATGTGGCGGGAATATGGGAATATTTTCTAATAAAGCATTGAAATACTTAATTGCATCCAGCTGCATCTTCGCCCTTTTGTTTGGATTGTATCATATTTCACCGCGCATCTTCACGGTGCAGAACAGTGTTCATGATCATAGTATTTGCGTACGCAATGCCGGCGATAAACCGATAAAATCGGTTGAATTTCGCAATAAAAACGATGTTTTATATAAAAATCCGAATGCCAATTTAAAGGCTGGCGATAGCACATGTTATAGCTTCGAATCTCTCAATGCATTATCTGCGCCGCTAATTATGCATATTCAAATAGTGGGACGGAATTATGAAAAACAGATTGATCTAAGCCGTTATGATGTCGGCAGTATTGAAGCCCAAATTACTGTTGGACCACAGGGCGCTATCCCCGAAATATATGTCCGGAACAATTATGGCGAAACTTCCTATGCCGGACTGCCGTATTATAAAATATTTCTTTTATTCGCCGTTGCCTTCGCGGCATTGACCCTGTGCCTTATGTTTTTGGGATATTGCCTGAAATTGCTGAGTCCGGTTTTTCAAAAGAAATAAAGCAGTTTAACAACATAAAGGAGCGCAACCATGTTTTTTCTAGCTAGAGAAATTATAAGAGCTCGCGCAATTCATAAATTTGCGGAAAGAGAAGCGGTGGATTCACAGTTGCCAGGGCGTAAGCGCGGTCCGGCGGACGCTTATCGCCATATGCTTGGCGCAGCTGAAGCAACCAGAATATATGGCGAACTGCCTACTAGTGTGGCAGGAGAAGCGGGAGAAATTATTAGTGGTAATACCGCAGAAGAAAGTGCCATGGATCGTCACAACAATAAAATTGGTATAGAGATTGGCAAAATTGCACGGAAAGAAAATTGGACTAGAGAGCAAACTATTAAAGCCGTAAGACAAAAAATCATTGAAAGCAAAAATAGAGATGGGAGCTCTCGTCCGGGAGGGGATTTCGCAACCTGGTATCCGGAAAAAGATGGGCAAGGAAATAGTAATTGGGGAGGGAATCCTAAATACGATATTTCAGATAATGTGGAAGAATCTAAAAAAGGCGTTCCAATGCCAATTGAACATATGAATTGGCCAAATATTGATTTTAACGACCCCTATCATAATAATCCATATGGTACGCCGCCGGGATTTCAGCCGTATGTAACGGAATCTGATGCTACGATTGAAGAAGAACTCCGCGCCCAATTCCGCGAAGATGAATCTAAACGTAATCAACCTGATCCGAATGTTCCTGCGGCGGATGAGATAGATCCGAAAACCGGCAAGAAATTCGGGGATATGCGAACAGGGGAATATGCTTCGGCTTTGTTCCGTAAACGCCAACGTGATGCGGCTAATGGCAATGCCACTAACGACAACGCGCCGAATGCAGGCGGCGACGTGCGGGTGCGTGCTTATGATCGCGAAGGCGGGAAAGAACATGTACGGGCCTATTCGCGCAGCAAGCCGAAGAAATAGTCCCACCGCAACAGGATGCGGGGCGGACAATAAGAATTTACCGCCATTTGTTCATTTCGCCTAACAACCACATCGCCCAATCATATTCTTGGTTGTATCGGCAGCGAGTTTTTATCTAAAAAATATTTTCTATTAAGATTTTCCGAACCTATTGCTTTTCCAAAAAATCGGTGCAATATGATTGCATCGATATAAAATATACAACCAATTAAATGTGGCATAAATGTGGAATTGCCCCGGCGAAGGTATTCATTCAAAAAGGAATCAAGATGAATAAAATATGGTTGGGCGGCAGCAATATTATCTTTCTGGCGGCCATTATTGCGCGCCTGTTCATAAGTGCATCAATCGAAGAGCAAACTGATATCGCACAGGCAATAGAATTTTATGGCTTTTGGGGGATGGGAATCTTGCCGTTCAATATAATTTTAAGCGCCGCATTAATAGCGTTTTATCGTTCAATCATAAAGAAGCCCATAATGAACAAAGATTATATTTTCACGGTTTGGAATTTTACCGGTTTGATTGGATGGTTCGCAATTTTTGCTATTATTCCGTTGATGAAGATTTCTACTATTGGTTAATTTTTGCGATTACTTCTTATCAATACGAATAAATCCAGTGCGGTTGATTTTTTCAAGGCGCCGCATGGCGGCATCGTAATCGCGTTTGGATGTGCCCGGCAATTCCATCACGACAGTGCCGGTATCATCCAAAATACGAATGGTCAAAATTTCATCAAAAAAATATCTTGGTTTTTTCCGGCGCGGCCCCATGGCAAACTCCCACAAAAGGATTGGTGACCGGGAGTTTCAAACTGTACAGAGACAGCGCGACATTCTTTAGCCGAAGCCTGGACATGCAATGCCGCCTCCCGGCCATAATGAGGCCAGAGGCAGACATCGAATTTCGCTCGATGCAAGTTTACGCTCTGTAACGGGTTTGAACGCCCGGAGAACCGTTTGGTTCTGATGGCATTATAGGGGGAGGGATGGGGGATGCAAGAAACTATTTGATGTCAAGTAGAATTGTCATCCCGAGCGTATGCGAGGGATCTACAGATATAGGAACTATTATACCTGAAGATTCCTCACTTTGTTCGGAATGACAAAGAATGAAACCGACCCATTACATTCATTTTCTTTTAAACCCGTCTATAACCCAAGGAATTCCTATATAGAAAAATGGAATTATAATGACTGGCACTACTGCGATTAAAATAGCTGTCAGATGCACTTCCCATGACCAGGGAATATCAGCAAATAATGAGAAATCTTCATAGGCTTGTCGTTCTTTATAATAGTAATACAAAGAAGCGCTCAGCGGCATATATAGCAATGAAGTAAACACCCATAACCTAAATATTCCTTGGTGTATTTTCATAAAAATTCTCTACGCTTAAGTTCTATCTAAGCCGCCAATAATTTCTCCGTCGGGGCGTATTTCAATCCTAAATCTTTGGCTACGGCTTCGAACGTAATTTCACCCAGGCATACGTTCAATCCATTTGCCAAATGCGGATTATCGCTTAGGGCTTTGCGCCAACCTTTTTGCGCAATCGCGGTTACGAACGGCAAGGTTGCGTTGTTTAACGCAAACGCCGATGTGCGCGGCACGCCGCCGGGCATATTCGTAACGCAATAATGGATTACGTCATTCACCTTGTACACCGGATCCGAATGGGTGGTTGGGCGCGATGTTTCGAAACATCCGCCTTGGTCGATGGCGACATCGACCAATACCGAACCCGGGATCATATTTTCGACCATTTTTTTGGTGACCAATCTTGGGGCCGCTGCGCCTGGAATCAACACGCCGCCGATTACCAAATGCGCGGTACGCACTTGTTCTTCGATATTATCGGCCGTTGAATAAATTGTGGTCAAGCGCGATCCGAATTGCATATCCAATTCATTCAATCGTTTGATCGAACGGTCAACAACGGTTACCCGCGCGCCAAGCCCGATCGCCATGCGGATCGAATTGGTGCCAACAACGCCGCCGCCCAACACGACAACTTTTGCCGCTTGAACGCCGGGAACGCCGCCCAATAAAATACCGGCGCCGCCTTGTTCTTTTTCCAAATACCGCGCGCCGACTTGTACGGCCATGCGGCCCGCAACTTCGGACATCGGGGCGAGAAGGGGCAATCGCCCTTCGGCATCCGTCACGGTTTCATACGCAATCGCGACGCATTTCGATTTCATCAAGCCTTCGGCTTGTTGTTTGTCGGCCGCAAGGTGCAGATAGGTGAATAAAATCTGCCCTTCGCGCAACATTTCACATTCTTTGGGCTGTGGTTCTTTGACCTTTACGATCATGTCTGCGGTTTTGAAAACCTCCGCGGCGGTTGGCAAAATTTTGGCACCCGCAGCAGTGTAATCGGAATCCGGGCAACCAATGCCTTCGCCGGCTTTGGTTTCAATGAATACTTCGTGGCCGCGCACGATCAATTCGCGCACGCTGGGCGGAGTCAATCCGACACGGTATTCGTGGGTTTTAATTTCTTTGGGTACACCGATTTTCATGCGAACGCTCCGGTTAATGGGGATTGGCGAGTTGGTTGGGTTCATGGCACATCCACCTTTGTTGTTTGGTTTGCCTCGCCCCCTTCATGCTAAAATTTACGGTATTATACAAAGGGTTTGCCATGCGGTGCAGCATTTTATTTCGCTCGGCAATGTTGGGGACAGGTTGCAGTAAAGCATAAGATGGTAAATTAACCTTTAACGGCTACATAAATATAGTTTGGAAAAAATGGTTAATAACTAGTTAAATCAAAGACTTACTAACCTTTCGGTAATAGTTAACACGTATCCTGGTTCTATAACAACGACAAAACAGGGTACGGCTTTGCTACAATTGCTACAAAAACATTCCAGACGGAATTTTATGGCCAAATTGGGCGGTATGTCCGCCTCGGCTTTTTTAATGGCCAAAGCGCCAACAGCACTCGCCGATACATTCGCCGGCACTTTCGATAACGTATCGACCAAACCATCGCATCACAGCAAAATTTTAGACAGTTCGGAATTGGGTGTCGGCGAGCCAAGCAAATACATTCCCAAAGCATCCATTTTAAAAGCCGCATTCAACCGTCCGGACAGCAGCGCTTCGCCAATCCAAGCCTGGATTCAATTGTTGACGTCATTGAAAGACGCCGATGCTGAAACGCAAATCGCCGCCGTGCACGGATTTTTCAATCAAGTGCGGTATGTCGGCGAACAAGGCCAAGATGTTTGGAAATTGCCGGCACAGTTTTTATGCGAAGGCGGCGATTGCGAAGATTTCGCGATCGCTAAATTTGTCAGCCTGAGATTGCTCGGTTTTCACAAAGATCGCATCAGATTGGTATTTGTCGAAAATACCTTGACCGGCGCGGATCATGCCGTTACCGCCGTTCAATATAATGATAAAACTTATATATTGGACAATAACTTAGCCAATGTAACTTTAAGCGATAAATTAGGCCATTATAATCCCGTTTGCTCGTTCGATGAAAAACGCCTTTGGTTGCACTGGAAATCAGGAAATACAGGCGGTTCCGTGGCCTCGCTGCAACAACGTTTGTCCAAGCAAAGCTAATAATATCCCCTTCAAAACAAAAATAACTTTCCAAGCATGCCAAACATGCTACATAGTATCTTTACGAAAATAACAAGATACAATGGAGTGAATGATGAGCAAGCTTTTAAAATTCTCGACCGCTTTGACCGCGATTATGATCGCGAGCGCTGCCGCCCATGCGGATAGCTTGCCACAAGCCGTGCAAAAAACACTAAACACCAACCCGGATATGATTATCGTTCTAAGCGATCGTGAAATCGCGGACACGGAACGCCGCGATGCGCTGGGCGGCTTGTTTCCAAGTATCGATATCAACGCCAATTCCGGGGTGCAATCCACCGACAGCCCAAGCACGCGTTCTTCGGCGGCTGCCGTAGGCGATGGCAATTCCGAACCGGATTTATTCCAAAACGAAGCGACGATCACGTTGCGCCAATTGTTGTTCGATGGTCTTGGCACTTGGGCGGAAGTTAACCGCCGCGAAGCCTTGGTGACCTCGGCGGAAAACAAAGTATTCGATCGCGCCGAAGGTTTGGCCGTCGATACGTCCGAAGCGTACTTGGAAGTTTTGCGCCGCAACCGTTTATTGTCGATTGCTCAAGAAAATTTGGGCACGCATACAAAATACCGCGACATGGTGAATAAACGTTCCGAAGGCGGCGGCGGCACTGTCGCCGATTTACGCCAGGCGGAATCGCGTTACGGCGCATCGGAAACCACCGTGGCTCAATTAAAAGGATCTTTGGCCGATGCCGAAGCTTCGTATCAACGTCTGGTTGGCGAAGTGCCTGACAATTTGGCGCGTCCCGATTTCGATTTTGGCTCCTTGCCGGCGGATGTTGCCAGCGCGGTAGCACAGACATTGCAAACCAATCCGGCGATTTTATCGGCTAAAAACGAACTGCAAGCCGCGGAAGAAGCGGTAACGTCCGCATACTCGCCGTTTATGCCTCGTTTCGATTTGGAATTGTCCGGCACCAAAGGACATGATTTGGACGGCATTCAAGGCAACAATGATAATGCCGCCGCCTTGGTCGTAGCGCGCTGGAACTTGCTGCGCGGCGGGTCGGATAATGCCCGTAAGGATGGCGCCGTATTGCGTCGTTCCCGCGCTCGCGATGTCGTTAGCCGGGTAGAACGCATTCAGTCCGAACAAACCAGATTTGCATGGAACGCCATGTCTTCCGCGCGGGAGCGGGTGGTTACTTTGCGCAATGTGGTTGCGTCGAACGAACGCGTCCGCGATGCGTATTTGAAACAATTCGAATTGGGTCAACGCAGCTTGCTGGATCTATTGGATTCTGAGAATGAATTGTTCTTGTCCCGTAGCGATTTGGTTACGGCCGAATATACCGCTTTGTTTGGCGCGTATCGGTTAATGGCTGCCATGGGAACTTTGAATGCCCATTTGGGCGTTAAAGTGCCGGAATTGCAGAAAACCACGACCGCCACTTCCTGGTCTTGGTAGTCAGTAATTTTGTTAATAAGTAAGATTTGAAATGCCCTCGTTAATAGAGGGCATTTTATTTTTTATTATTATATTTCAAATGTTTATATAGAATTTACTGCGTCTGCATCGCTTCCAATCGTTAACAATGCGTAAATTTTTTGTGTTGCAATTCGTTTCTTTTTGAGTTACGATGGTTAAACATATATTAATTTTATATGAACCGCCGACAAATATAAAAAAAGGCATAGAGTAGGTAGAGGGATTTCATGGCTAACACTGATAAATGCGATACTGGCATTAAGCCAGCAGCCAAAGCCAAAGCTGTTCACGCAGAAAAAGCAATTAAGTCCGCAGACGTAGTTCCGGCGCAAAAAGTATCGCCTAAATTAGCCATTCCTGCAAAAACATTGATCGATACTAACAGTAAAAATATCGATTTGAGCAAGGTCAATCTATCCGAATCGAAAGTCAGCGTTGAAGGCAATAATTTGGTCATCAAATCGCTCGATGGCAAAGAAATCATTTTAGTAAATTTCCTGTCGGCTGCCAAAGACAGCAATCCACCCTCCCTGAAATTGGCAGACAACACGGAATTATCCGCCCCCGATTTGATGAGCTTGCTTAACAAAATCGGTTTAATTCAAACCGCTGAAGGTCCATCGGAATCTAACGACGGTTCGGCTTTTGGACGTTTTATAGATGACGGCCATTTACCAGCTGTTCGCGGTATTGGCGCCGGTCTTGGTGATGATTTTGGCGGCAATGGCATTGGCGCGATAAACCAGCGTAATTTGTTGGTATTGGCTGGTGAGTCGGTTACACCACCACCGCCGCCACCTCCGCCGCCGCCACCACCACCGCCACCACCTCCGCCGCCGCCACCTCCGCCGCCACCTCCGCCGCCGCCTCCACCGCCGCCGCCACCTCCGCCGCCACCGCCAAATGGCCTGTTTACGGAGCATGACGATACGGTGAATTTTAATAATGTGTTGGCTGGCACCTATGAGGCAGGGACACAGTATAATGCTCTAAGCGGCAACGACCATGTTATCATGGCGGACACTTTGGCCGCCGCCGCCGCTGCAGGTTACGATCCAACCCGTGTGTTCGATGCAGGCGCTGGTGACGACGTTATTATCGGCGGCAGCCTGGATGATATAATCACCGGCAATTCCGGCAATGACCAATTGTTTGGCAACGCCGGGGATGATCAATTGGCCGGCGATGATGGCGACGACCTTATTTCTGGCGGCGCGGGCAATGATTTCTTATTTGGCGGTATGGGCAATGACACCATTACCGGCGATGATGGCAACGATTACATCGAAGGCAATGAAGGCGCCGATAATATTTCCGGCGGCAATGGTAACGATTTGATCGATGCTGGCGATGGAAATGATATTGTCAGCGGCGGTTCCGGCGATGATACAATTGTCGGCGGCGCTGGTAACGATACTATCAACGGCGACGATGGCGACGATAACATTGCCGGCGATGATGGTAACGATATTCTGGCCGGCGGCAATGGCAGCGATTTGATCGAAGGCGGCGCTGGCAATGATACCATCGATGGCGGCGCTGGCGACGATTATTTATACGGCGATGACGGCGACGATATTATCAATGGCGGCGATGGCAATGACGTTATCGGCGATGCCAATGAAGCTGGCAACGATATTTTAAATGGCAATGCCGGCGATGATATCATCCAGGCAGGTGCCGGTGATGACATACTGGATGGCGGTCTTGGCACCGATCTATTATACGGAGATACAGGCAACGATACTTTCCGGTACAGCGTGGATTCTACCTGGACCAACGCCGGCAGCATCACGCCTCCGGGCACATGGTTATTGTCTAACCCGGTCGATACCATCGCATCTTTGGATGTGTATGCGGTTAGGGCCGCGGTTAACACCAGCATGAATATGAGCCACGATATTTACGCTGGCGGCGATGGATTCGATACGCTGTATGGCACATCGGGCAATGATTTTATTTATATCCACGACAATACGGTTCCTTCGCCATCCCCAACCGATCCACGGATCATTTCGATTGAATCGATCGAAACCGGCGATGGCAACGACATCATCGACTTGCGCAGCGCCACGGTTTCTTATGGCGATGTGTTTGTGGATGCCGGCAGTGGCAATGATGTTATTTGGACCCAGGATGGCAACGACGCCATCGATGGCGGCGATGGATTTGACGTTATTTCTTCCGGCGCTGGCGACGATTTGGTCAATGGCGGCGCTGGCAATGATATGATCGATGGCGGTTCTGGCGACGATTATCTGATCGGTGGCAGCGGTATCGATACTTTATTCGGCGGCGATGGCCAAGACATTCTCGAAGGCGGCACCGGCGTTGACTTTATGAATGGCGGTACCGGCGACGATATGTTTATCGCGGTATCGGATGGCACCTGGCAAGGTCTTGCCTCCACTGGCCGTTTCAGCGAAGTCACCGTGCAGATTGGCAATGGTTTAGGCAATCCAGCGCACCATATTTTCCAAGATGTATATCAAGGCGGCGATGGTTACGACACCATTATGGGAACCGGCGGCAACGATGTGTTTATCCTGGATTCTTTAAAAGTCAGCATCGATCTGTTCGGCAACCAAATCGATCCAATGATTCGCAATATGCCTTTGTTGGATAGTATCGAGCATATCGTTCTGGGTGATGGAAACGATGTTGTCAACTTGCTCAGCGATCGTTTCAACTACACCACCGGTGTTACCGTCGAAGCCGGCAATGGCGACGATTATATCTGGACTCAAAAGGGTGATGATACGTTATACGGCGGCGCTGGCAACGATCGCCTGGATGCCGATATGGGTAACGACCAATTATTTGGCGGCGATGGCAACGACGTTCTGTTAGGCCGTGAAGGTGACGACATTTTGGATGGCGGTGCCGGCAACGATCAATTATATGGCGGTTCTGGCAACGATACGTTTGTGTATCATGATGTTTCCGAAGGCTCAGCGACTGAAACGATCCAAGACTTCCAAACTGGCGCCGATACAATTCATTTGGAAGATGTATTGAGCGGTTTTAATGGTAATCTGTCCGAATTCGTCCGCTTTGTTGATGGCGCCGGATTCACCATAATGCAAGTGGATATTGACGGTCTGGCCAACGGCCAAAACTTCGTCGATTTGGTTAAATTGAACGGAGTCACCTTTGCTGGCGGCGGCGTCCATATGTCCGACGTGGTTGTATCGTAATTTATTAGTTTTCTCTACCGAACCTACCTCAGCACCGCCAAAAGCGGTGCTTTTTCTTTTATAATTCAGTTGTTGGGTAATCACTGTGGTAATTATATAAATGCCATTGCCCATTTCCCTTAATTTGCCTTGCAACTATTCAGATTGAGCGCCAATTCCTCTATATTCAATAAGATAGGGAGAATGTGCGTGAATTCTGGCGATCCGAATCCATCTTCTGGCGATAAATCCAATTCCGATAAAGATGTCGAAGCCGGTGCGCGGCAAGTTTGGCGCGTAACGCCGTCGGTCAGCAGCGCCGACGATATTCTACTCAATTGCTTGCACATTATTTGTAAATTGCTGGATCGTCCACAATCGCGGGAGGCATTATCCGCTGGATTGCCATTGGCCGAATTTGGCATGTCACCGGCTTTGTTTGTGCGTTCCGCGTCGCGGGCGGGGGTTTCGGCGCGGCTGATGGTGCGTGAATTATCCGCTATTAACCCAATGTTGCTGCCCTGCGTATTGTTATTAAAAGATCGCAAGGCATGCGTATATGTTGGTGTTGCTGGCGATAAAGCCGAAGTGATTTTGCCGGAAACTGGCGGCGTGCAGCAAATCGCGATGAGTGAATTGCAAGCCAATTACACCGGCTATGTAATCTTCGCCAAACCAGAATTCCGCTATGACCCGCGTGCGAAGGGCCTTGAAGAACATGAACAAGCCGGATGGTTCTGGGGCACGCTGCGCCGATTCAAATCCATGTATATGGAAGTTATTTTTGCCGCGCTGATGATCAACATATTCGCGTTGGCATCGCCATTATTCACCATGAACGTGTATGACCGGGTGATTCCAAACCACGCCATGGAAACATTATGGGTATTGGCGACCGGCGCGATTATCGTTTTCGTTTTCGATTTTATCATCCGCTCTTTGCGCGCCTATTTCCTCGACCTTACCGGGCGCGGCGCGGACACGTTGATTTCCAGCCAACTGTTCGAACAATTGCTGGGAATGCGCATGGAAGCGCGGCCGCCATCGGCTGGCGCGCTTGCGGGGCACTTGCGGGAATTTGAACATCTGCGTGAATTTTATACTTCCGCCACTTTGGTCACGCTGGTGGATTTGCCATTTTTGATTTTATATATTTTGGTTATCGCCTTGATCGGCGGATGGCTGGCGATTGTGCCGTTAGTATCGGTGCCGGTCATTATGGGCGTCGCATTTTATATGCAGCGTCCATTGAACCGTATTGTCAAAGAAACGTTCCGCGAATCGTCGCAAAAAAGCGCGTTGTTAGTGGAATCCATCACCGGCCTTGAGACTATCAAAAAGATGGGCGCCGAAGGATATATGCAGCGCCTATGGGAAAGTTTTGTCGGCAAAACCGCGAAATCCGCCATGCACGCGCACAGCCTGTCGGCGGCGGTGCTGAATTTCACGGTCTTCGCCAATTATATGGTTACGGTTTTGATTGTCATTATGGGCGCGTATTTGGTGGCGGATGGGGCGATCACTACCGGCGCTTTGATCGCTTGCGTGATTTTGGCTGGCCGCGCCACGGCGCCGCTCGGTCAAATCGCGGGTTTGTTGACCAGATTCCATCAAAGCGAATCGGCGCTGGAAACCCTGGATGAATTTATGCAATTGCCGGTGGAGCGTCCTGCCGGTAAAGCCTTCTTAAGCCGTCCGCATTTGCGTGGCCAGATTGAATTCCGGGATGTCGATTTTTCCTATCCAGGCAATCGGGGCAAGGCGTTGGATGGCTGTTCCTTCCGCATCAATCCTGGCGAGAAAGTTGGCATTATCGGCCCAATCGGTTCGGGCAAGACCACGCTTGAAAAGTTGTTATTGGCTTTGTATGAACCCCAGCAAGGGTCGGTTACCGTGGACGGCACGGATGTGCGCCAGATCGATCCCGCCGATTTACGCCGCAATATCGGCGTTTGTCCGCAAGACGTGTTCTTATTTTACGGCACGGTAAAAGAAAATATTTTGATGGGCCGCACTGGCGCGGATGATCGCGCCTTGTTGACGGCCGGTACGCTGGCCGGCGTAACCGATTTTCTGCGCCACCATCCATTAGGCTATGATTTGAATATAGGCGAGCGGGGCGAGGGGTTATCGGGCGGTCAACGCCAATCGGTTGCCCTGGCGCGTTCCTTGTTGCTGGATCCGCCGATTTTATTATTGGACGAACCGACCAGCGCGATGGATCCCGGTTCCGAAAACCGGTTTAAGGCGCGTCTTTCCCAAGTGGTAAAAGATAAAACCGTTATTGTGGTTACGCACCGCGCGTCAATGTTAAGTATTGTCGATCGTTTGATCGTGATGAGCGAAGGTAAGGTCGTTGCCGACGGTCCACGCGATCAAGTATTAAGTTCGCTGAAAGACGGCGAAGTTAAAGCGAGTTAAAAATGGCTATGTTTAAACAGGCATTAAAAGAATATGTGCGCGTGCATGAAGAAGAAACCGACTTTATGCCGGAACGTTTTGCGGCTTCGCACCGGGGCGCGCGCATGGCTTCGCATATTTTGCTGTTCGCTATCGGCGTATTTTTTCTGATATTCTTGATTTGGGCGGCGTTCGCCTCGATTGACGAAGTAACTCGCGGGATGGGTAAAATCATTACATCCAGCCATGTTCAAGTTATTTCAAACTTGGAAGGCGGTATCGTCAATAAAATCATGGTCCGCGAAGGCCAAACGGTCGAAAAAGACCAAGTGTTGATGGTAATCGACAATACCTACGCCCAGGCGGATTATCAGACCGCGAGATCGAAGTATTTGACTTTAATTGCCACCGTATCGCGATTGAATGCCGAATTTCAGGGCCAGCCCTTGGCTTTTCCAAAAGAAGTTATGGAAGAGGCGCCGGATGCCGTAAAAAGCGAAATGGCATTGTATCAATCGCGCCAGTCGCAATTGCGCGGCCAGATTGATATCTTTCAATCGCAATTGCAGCAAAAACAACAGGAGCTGTCGGAACTTTATACCAGCGCCGAAAGCATCAAGCGTTCCCTGGATGTGGCCACCCAGCAGAAAGATATCGCCGAAAAAGGCGTGCAGCAGGGCGTCACATCCCGTATGGAATTATTAAGCATGCAACGGGAAATTACCGAGCTGGAATCGCGATTGAACCAAGCCCGCGCCGCGCAGCCCCGCGCCAGGGCCGCAATGGAAGAAGCGCGCCAGCGGATCGAGGATAAAAAGCAAACTTTCCGTTCCGAAGTATCGAATGAATTGAACCAGAAACGCGGGGAGCTTAGCGCGTTAACCCAGAGCATTACCGCGTCCAAGGACCGCGTCGCCCGCACAGAGGTAAAATCGCCGATGAAAGGCCGCGTGCAGCAGATTAAAATCAACACGGTCGGCGGCGTTATTAAGCCAGGCGAAGATTTAATCGAGGTTGTTCCAATCGAGGATAATTACCTGATCGAGGCGCGCATTCGCCCGTCGGATATCGCCTTTATCCGTCCACAACAGGATGCGATGGTTAAAATTACCGCTTATGATTACGCGATTTATGGCGGGTTAAAAGCCAAGGTCGAGGATATCTCGCCCGATACCATTACCGATGAACGCGGCGAAAGCTTTTACCGTATCCGGTTGCGCAGTTATGGCGACACATTCAAGGGTAACGCCAAACATCTGGATATTATTCCCGGCATGACCGCGCAGGTCGATATTTTGACTGGCGAGAAAACCGTACTGGATTATTTGTTGAAACCATTTTTCAAGGCGCGTGATAATGCCTTGACCGAACGATAATTATGTCCCAAGCACACTCAAAACCGCCTTTAGCCGACCGCGTCAGCCGTAAATTGCGCAATTATTTCTTTGCTGGCGTTTTGGTTGCAGCGCCCATCGGCGTTACGATTTATATCGCCTGGTCGGTAATCCGTTATGCGGATGACCAAGTAGCGCCTTTAATTCCTTTGATGCCGGCGAATTTTCCGGGGTTTGGCTTGATCGTTTTGATCGTAATGCTGACGTTGTTGGGCGCAATTACGGCCAATTATTTCGGCAATTTTTTCATTGGTATCGGCGATGCGATATTGCGCCGGATGCCGATTATCCGCAGCCTTTATGGACCACTGAAGCCGACCGCCGAAATGCTGTTTGGCGAAAAAACCCAAGCCTTTCGCCAGGTGGTAATGGTGCCATATCCGCACGCCGATTCATGGACCATTGGATTTGTTTCCGGTGAAACGCACAAGGCAATTGAAAACGGCGTAAGTAAAGATTTGATCGCGGTTTTAGTGCCGTTATCCCCCGTGCCAACGGCAGGGCTGCTGATGTATTATCCAAAAACTTCGCTGAAATATATCGATCTGCCGGTCGAAGATGCCTGGAAATTGATTCTATCCAGCGGGCTTATTAACGCGGAAGATAAAGCCGCCTAGTTTTTTCAATTATCAAAACCACGCAATTTCGTAAAGACAGTATTCACTGGACCAAAAGAGGTTTGAAGAGGTATTACAGTTTCTTCACCAATATTTCTTGGCAATGATCCAACGACCTTAAATACGTAATTTTTGTCTTGTGCAGGAATTCCTGTTACTAAGGGAATGCCAGGAGGGACTTTAGCTGTAATATCAATATCTAACATATCTGTTTTTACATTATGAATATATGTCCCATCATATCGAACTCCGCCTACATCTGCGCCACATACTATTCCTGTATCAAATACGACCATTCCTAGACCCTCACCATCAATCCCTGCAAAGTTTACTAAATAAAAACCTTCTTTATTCATTTATCCTACTCCTATAAAAGTGTTGTTTGAATATATTAACTCTAATGCCGGAGAGATCTGTTGCGCAATCGATTTGTTTTGGTTTGATTGATGCAGCAAATATGTTCTATTTTTGTTCTGTGATTAAGTGTGTTATATTGTGGAATAACTCTCTTTTTGGAATTTCTTAACCCGACTGCAAATAATGGACGGCTTGATCGCGGCCGAATAACTGCAATAATGTGCGTAATGCATGGCCGCGTGGTCCTGTAAGATACGTGTCTTTATCCAAAATCCATTTTACATCGGCTTGCGCGGTTTTAAACAAATCCTGATGGGCAAAGAAATCCGCCAGCCGGAAATCTGGCAGGCCGCTTTGCCGCGTGCCTAAAACCTCGCCAGCGCCGCGCAGTTTCAAATCTTCCTCGGCGATTTTAAATCCATCTTCGGTTTCGCGCATGACTTCCAGCCGTTTTTGCGCGGTTTGCGACAGGGGTTTTTGATATAGCAATAAACATGTGGATTGTTGATCGCCCCGGCCGATCCGGCCGCGCAATTGGTGCAATTGCGACAATCCAAACCGTTCGGCATGATCGATAACCATTATCGTGGCATTGGGCACATTCACGCCGACTTCGATCACGGTGGTTGCAACCAAAATCTTAATCTCGTTCTTGGCGAATTGCTGCATGACTTTGTCTTTATCCGCCGCCTTCATCCGCCCATGGACCAGACCGACTTTATCGCCAAAGAATTGCTTTAATTGTTCGTATCGTTCTTCGGCGGCGGCCAGATCCAGCACTTCGGATTCCGCGACCAGCGGGCAAACCCAGTAAATCTGCCGGTACTGGGCAATGGCACGTTTAACGCCGTCCACAATTTCATCGACCCGTTCCATGTCGACAGTACGCGTATCAATCGGCTTGCGCCCCGGCGGTTTTTGCAATAATCGAGAAGTATCGAGATCGCCATATAAAGCCAGATATAAACTGCGCGGGATTGGCGTTGCGGTCATGACCAGCAAATCAATCCCTTCGCCTTTTTGCATTAGGCCCAGCCGTTGTTCGACGCCAAAGCGATGTTGTTCGTCGATCACCACACAGCCGAGGTTCTTGAATTCCACTTTTTCTTCTAATAACGCATGCGTGCCAATCACAATGTCGGCCGCGCCGGTTTGTATATCGTCCAATAATTGCAGGCGCGATTTGCCTTTGTCCCGCCCGGTCAAAACCGCGATTTTAAGGCCAATTTTTTCCGCCAGCGGTAGAATCGTATGTTGATGTTGCCGCGCCAATATTTCCGTCGGGGCCATAATTGCGGCTTGCTTGCCGCATTCCAGCGCATTGAGCATCGTCAGCAACGCAACAATCGTTTTGCCGCTGCCTACATCACCTTGTAACAATCGCAACATCGGCTGATCGGCTTGCATATCGGTGTCAATCTCGGAAAGGGCGGTTTTTTGCGCCTCGGTCAGCGCGAACGGTAAAACATTCAATAATTTCTGCCGCAAATGAAAATCCGGTTTCTGATCGCGCTTGCCGCGCCGTTGCCGTTGAATATTGCGGACCAGTGTCAGCGCCAATTGATGCGATAATATTTCATCATATGCCAATCGCTGCCGCACCGGGTTTTCCGGCGATAAATCGTTTCTGTTGGCTGGTGTATGAACTTGCTTTAGAGATTCCGCCCACGAAGCCCATCCGCGTTTTTTTAATAATTCCGCATCAATCCATTCGGGCAGGGCTGGAACGGTTTTCAATTCCTGATCTACGACCTTGCGCAGAAATTTATTGCTAACACCATGGGTCAGGGGGTAAATCGGTTCCCATCCCTTGATTTTTTCCAGATCGCCCGGATTGCCGATGTAATCCGGGTGAACGATTTGCGGAATGTCTTTGTAAAAATCGATCTTACCGCTGATCACTTTTTGTGCGGCGACGGGCAGGGATTTTTGCCAAAATTGGTCCTTGCCCTTGAAAAACACGATATTCATAAAACCGGTATTGTCCTTGACCGTTACGCGATACGGCATGCCGCGTTTGGCCGGTTTTTGATGTTTAACCACCAACACATCGACCGTTACGGTTTGACCATGATGGGAACGCAAATCGGCGATCTTTGGCTGGCTGTTCCGATCGATCAAATCCACCGGCAAATGGAACAATATATCGCGGACATACGGGCCGCTTAGGTTGGCCATCAACTTGCCATAAGTCGGCCCAACGCCCTTGACCGTGGTCAAAGGAGCAAATAAGCGGCTGAATTGGGCGTTGGATGGCGGCATGGGGCTGTATTGTACCTTAAAAATTTGCTATTGGAATAGCCATGGCCAATACCGCAATTTTACGCAAGAAACTGTATTTTCAAAGCACTCATCGGGGCACCAAGGAAAATGACCTGGTGCTAACCCGTTTTGTCGATCGGCATATGGACGATTTTGACGCGTCGGGCCTGGAATTATACCAAAAATTCTTGAATGAACCGGATCACGACCTATATGCTTGGTTGATCAAGGGGGAAGGCAATTATCCAATGGAATATGCGGAACTAGTCGCCAAAATCAGGGCCGCGAATAACGTCTAATGTTACCGAATTTCGATTTTTCCAGCACGACCGATATTCACGTCCGGAATTGCCCATCCGGCGCCGATGCGTATGCGCTGGCGGAATATTTTAAAAAATCCGGCCGCAATTTATTATATGTGGTTCCGGATGATTTCATGCTGGATCAAACCGCGGCCGCAATTCGTTTCTTTGCGCCCAATATTCCGTTGATCGTTTTACCAGCCTGGGATTGCTTGCCATATGACCGCGTATCTCCCAGCCAGGATGTGATGGCCGAACGGCTAAAAGCTTTGTCGCAAATATTATCGGCGCGCGGCAAGGTATTTGTATTATGCAGCATTTCAGCGGCAACGCAAAAAATCATGCCGCCGGAATTTTTGCAAAAACGCCATTTGATTTTGGATAAATCGCAGCCGGTCGACATGAACCGATTGACCGAATTTTTGGCGGCGAATGGATATAACCGCACCGGTACCGTGCGCGAATTGGGCGAATATGCGATTCGCGGCAATTTGATCGACATATTTCCGCCAGAAAGCGAATTGCCACTGCGGATGGATTTATTTGGCGACCGGATCGAGGTGATTCATTATTTCGATCCAGTTACCCAACGCAAACAAGGCAAAAGCGATATAGAAAAAATAGAATTATATCCGGTGCAGGAAATTTTACTGGATGCGGATTCGATTGCGTCTTTCCGCGCCGCGTATCGCAGTGCTTTTGGCGCGGAAGGGACCAGCGATCCGATCTATGAATCTATTTCCACCGGGCAACGCCATGCTGGTATGGAACATTTCTTACCCTATTTCTATCCAAGCCTAAGCAGTATTTTCGGTTATATGCCGGATGCGGTGGTGATTTCCGGCGCGGGTTTGGATCTGGCTCTATCGTCGCGGTGGCAGGAAATTCAAGATTATCATACGGCGCGGCAGCAATTTTTAGGATCTAAAACCGCCAAGGGGCAACCAGTTTACCGCCCAATCCCAGCAGAATCATTATACGCCAGCCCGAATGAATGGCAGGGGTGGATCGCATCGAAACATAATATTCATATCGATGCGGGATCGTCCATCGAGCGGCAAAATGCGGTCGATATCAATGCGCAGCCGATTTCAAGGCTGTTAGATAGTAAGGCCTATGCCAAATTAGGATTACAGCAAAAACTATTCGAAGAATTTAAGGCGTTTTTACAAACCGCTAACCGCGATAATAAGATTATCGGTATCGCCTGTTATTCCGAAGGATCTTTGGATCGGATCAAAAAGTTGCTGGCGGGATTCGAGCTGGAATCAACGCCGGTGAAATCATTTGAAAAATTGCTGGATTTTAATGGTCAGATCGCCTTGTTTGTTTTGCCTATTGAGCATGGATTCGCGATTGATGATTTAATTATCGTATCGGAACAGGATTTACTGGGCGATCGGTTGTCGCGCGCCGCGAAAAAAGAACGTAAGGCGGAAAATATTTTATTCGAAGCCAGCGATCTGAATCCTGGCGATTATGTGGTTCATTCCGATCATGGCATTGGCCGTTTTCTGCGTCTGGAGAATATCCAGGCGGCGGGTGCGGACCATGATTGCCTGTGCGTCGAATATGCTGGTGGCGATAAATTATATGTGCCGGTTGAAAATATTGAATTGCTGTCCCGTTATGGCGATGAAGACGCCGCCGTCAGCCTGGATAAATTGGGCGGGGTAGGCTGGCAATCTCGCAAGGCGCGGGTGAAAGAACGTCTGCGCGAAATGGCCGAACAATTGATCCGTATTGCCGCC
Source organism: Alphaproteobacteria bacterium (assembly GCA_004295055.1). NCBI lineage: Bacteria > Pseudomonadati > Pseudomonadota > Alphaproteobacteria > Alphaproteobacteria bacterium. The sequence continues at coordinate 195,720 of SHNJ01000007.1, forward strand.
GCACGTGAAATGAAGCAGGGCGAAATATTACTAAAACCGGATTCGTACGACCGTTTTTGTTCACGCTTCCCATATGCGGAAACGGACGATCAAAACCGCGCCATCGACGACACATTACGCGATTTGGCATCGGGCAAGCCAATGGATCGCCTGGTTTGCGGGGATGTTGGGTTTGGCAAGACAGAAGTTGCGTTGCGTGCCGCATTCGTTGCGGCCAGCCATGGCATGCAAGTTGCGGTAGTGGTTCCAACGACCTTATTGGCACGGCAGCATTATCATAATTTCTCCCGCCGTTTTGATGGGTTCAATCTGCGTGTCGCGCAATTATCGCGCATGGTCAGCCATAATGAATCCACACAAACCAAGCAAGATTTAGCCGATGGTAAGGTTGATATCGTCATTGGTACACATGCTTTGCTGGCCAAAAGCATTAAATTCGCCAATTTGGGTTTATTGATCGTCGACGAAGAACAGCATTTCGGTGTTGGACAAAAAGAACGGTTAAAAGAATTTCAGGCAAACGTGCATATATTGACGTTGTCCGCAACGCCTATTCCGCGCACTTTGCAAATGTCTTTAACAGGGGTGCGGGATTTATCGATTATCGCAACGCCGCCGGTGGATCGCCACGCGGTGCAGACCCATGTGATGCCGTATGATCCGATGATTGTGCGCGAAGCGGTGTTGCGCGAACGGCATCGCGGCGGACAAAGTTTTTATGTTTGTCCACGAATCGAGGATTTGCATGAAGTTGCGCAAAACTTGCGCGATTTGATCCCGGATATTCGCCTCGCGGTGGCGCATGGTCAATTGTCGCCCGGCAATTTGGAGCAAATCATGACCGATTTCGTCGATCAGAAATATGATGTTCTGGTATCGACCAATATCGTTGAATCGGGCCTGGACATTCCATCGGCCAATACCATGATTATTCATCGGTCGGATATGTATGGCCTGGCGCAATTATATCAATTGCGCGGCCGGGTGGGGCGCAGCAAGACGCGGGCCTATGCCTATTTGACCATTCAGGAACGGCGCGTGCCCACCGAAGGCGCGCAGAAACGTTTACAAGTAATGCAGACATTGGATCACTTGGGGGCGGGGTTCACCGTCGCCAGCCATGATATGGATATTCGCGGCGCCGGCAATTTACTGGGCGAGGAACAATCCGGCCATGTGCGCGAGGTTGGCGTAGAATTGTACCAGCATTTATTGCAAGAAGCGGTCCTGGCCGCGCGGGAGAAAAAATCGCCGGATCAAGCTCTGCGCGATATTTCGCCATCCTTCAGTCCGCAAATCAATCTGGGTATTCCGGTTCTAATTCCAGAATCTTATATCGAAGATCTGGCAACGCGCATGAATTTCTATCGCCGCATAAGCGCCGTAAAAAATGCCGCGGAATCCGAAGGTCTGGCGGCGGAAATGGTCGACCGTTTCGGCCAATTGCCGCAGGAAGTAGAAAACCTGTTCACCATCGTTGGTATTAAAAATATGTGCCTGGCCGCAGGAATCGAAAAAATCGACGCAGGGCCAAAGGGCGCGGTGATCGCGTTTTATCAGAATAAATTTGCCCGTCCGGAAGCTTTGGTGAAATATATCCAAGCCCAAGGGGGTACGGTAAAAATCCGTCCCGATCAAAAGTTGGTTTTAATGCGCGGATGGGGTGATGCCGCCGCGAAAATCCAGGGCGTTCGTTCGTTTATGTTGGAAATTGAAAAAATTGCCGCGTAAATTTATATTTAAGCCTGACGATTTCGGACAATTGCGCATGCGATTATTATTGGAATCGTAAATGCCGCAATTCCTAATGCCGGTGGGTGGACTATCTGCTGAGCATAACTAGTCTCTATATTTTTTACGGCGCGCGGAATTGGCGATAGGGGGGTTATATTCATGTCGATTCCTGCGAATGACAATTGCGGGTCAGTTTGCAGTGGTCCGGCTAGAGTAATAGAGGCGATGCCGAAATAATTATTGCCAATTGGTTCGTCAACAAACATCGCATCGGAATAATCAAAGCGCATCGCGGGGAATTTCGGCAATCCTGTTGTAGGCGGACCGTTTTTTATCAATTCATCATTCTTAGCTACGCCAATCCAATTTGGTTCTTTTTGCAAGTGAACCAGCACTCTGGTTGCTTTTTCCGATAATGGAACTTCGTGCGCACGATAGTCGAAGGAGTAGTTGGTGTAATGGTTTTCACTTGAAATATCCCGCAAGCGCCCATACCCATATGAAGTTTTATTTTCATTCTTGAATTCAAAGAACCCTGCATATGTCATCGGGTTTCCATCATAATACAAGGGATAAAAAATTACTTGGGTTTTAGGCAATATGGATTTAGCGCCGAAATATGTTGCCACGCCGCACACCAGACTAAAAGCGGCAGTAACGGCAATGAATGCACTTTGTTTAAACACGATATCCCCATTTACGCATAGAATAGCAATATGTCTCTGGCAAATTAGATTGATAATTTTCTCTTCTTAAGTTCCTATTATTTTTTCGGTTCTTCTTCTTATAAGCTCTATAGTTCTACATAGTTGATGCCGTGTGATCGGCCGCTTATTGCCATCCGGAGTATGGACTATAATTGTGACCATCCCGTCATTAAGGGCTGTATCGCCACGCCGAACATAGGGTTTAGGAGCCCCTTCTTGTAAACATAAATCCGCGAATACCAAAGAGGCCCTTGCAACATCCGCAAAGTCATTTACATCGGGATTAGATGGCGAGACCGGTAGCCAGCTTGCGCTACCGGCAGAAAAACGGGCTAAGTGATATGTAGTGGGTTCGCTCATAAATTCCCCCCCCCCCTGTATTGTGTGAGTACAATAATACTCTGCTCCCGCATTTGGCAAAGTGTCAAAAAGAATTTTATAGGCCGTTATAAAAAACGGTGGATTAAGCCACTTTATTATAATTTCGTAATGCTGCCAATTGGGCTGGGGTAATTGATGTTTTCTTTTTTTCTATAGGATCATGAACCAATAAAACCATTGGCATAACTCCGCCAGAAGGTAGATCTTCAGCATTATTTGATAATCCCGAGTAATTTATACTGCGAATTGCAACGGACATTTGCCCGGCCGAAACCGGATTATTTGGCATATCTTCAAGTAAATCATGAGCCAATACAAAACGTGATTGTGGTGTTATAAATCCTAATTCATATTTAGCATTCTCTATTTTAATCATTTCATATTCTTCCAGAGTTAATGGCCGTGTTTGGCCGTCTGGAGTATGAACTAATAAGGCAACATTAAAAAGATTGGTAGGAACCGTAGAAGGATCTGCTGGAATAAATAAAGTTACGTCAGCCAATTGATTCGTTCCGTCGCGATAATTAAAATATTCGCGTAAGGCAGCAGCTCCAACCGCGGGATTTGCAAAATCCTTGCTTGCAAACGATACGTCTGTTACAGGCTCCCAAACCCGAGTGGTAGTATTGTAAGTAGCTAATTTAAAAGTCGTACCTTCTGCAAACATTTTATCCTCCTGCTTTTTGATCTAGGCAAAGTAAGCAAATAAAGAAATTTGTCAATTGAATAGGCTAATTTATTGATTTTTATACACTATTTGTAATTTAATTACCTGAAAATGACTTGATTTCCGGCTTTATATTATCCATAATGGATTCAAATTTTAAAGACAGGGATATAAAGATGACAAAACGCAAGCATTTTCCATTACAACAATCGTATAGCGCGTTTGTAGACTGTTTAGGTCATTCCAATCCAAAATCTTATACGGGACAGGCGTCGGTTGCGATTGATTGCGCCCGCGAATTTGTGCCGAATGTATTTTCATTTGGAAAACCGGGAAAACTGGTGGGATGGGATTTGGCCCAGGCCGTTTCGTTGGCATCGGCCATCATTGTCTCGCGCAAGCAATCGGATAGGCCGCTTACGCTGCGCAGCCTGCGTTTATGCGATACCGCCGCCGCTTTTATCAATAGCGTTGTGGTGGAAATGGAATCCGGATTGCTGGAATTCAAGAATGTTCCGCAAAATTTTAATGAAGCGATTAGCGCTTCGGCTTTGGCGCAAAGAAACGTTAAGAAAGAGGCGTGGGGCGTTGGACCGAAAGCCGGTGTTTTCATCGCACTGGATCAGGTACGCAAAGGGTATGGCGAATTAAATCCTGCGCGCATCGCCGATGATAAGGCGTTCGACGCGGTCGGCAATTTTATGCTGGCATTCGACAATTTTCTAAGCCCGGTAGCGCGTTTTGAGGATATGGCTGCATTGCAAGAAGCCGCAAAACAAGTAATGTCGCATAAAACGCCGGACATGAGGCCATTTGCGAAAATGGCGTATCAGGCAACCGGATTATTGAAAGTCGTTCAAAGAGCGCAACAAACAAGCGCCGCGCACGATTTGCCGCAACCCCTGCAATATGTCGATGCGCGCCGAATCGCGCCGATCATTCACGACTTCTTACGTTACCGCGGCCGGGACGCCGCGTAATTTTTTACGGCAAAAAATGCTTGCCCTTTCATCGGCACAAAGCCCGGTAGCAGCAGGAATTAAAAGCCGATATTATACGGCCTATGAACAAATAGAAGAAATTGCAAAAATTCATGGTGTTTTGACCGCGCCATTGCCCGAACAAGCTATGTCTTTAAATCCTGTTACTTTGTTCCAGGCAAGACACCCCACAATCGGGCGCATCGGAGAAATTATATCTGTCGAAAGAGTGAAGGGTTAATCTCGAACTGCTTTGCGTGAATTCAAAATCGCCGCTAGCAATAGTGAAGCCGACATTCCCAAAACACCACCTAAGGCGCCGAATCCATATTTTCGGTACATGTAAACTTTTAAATCTGCTGCCGCTATTTTGCTTGTTCCCGTGAAAGAATTGCTAACATATGATTGTTGTAATTCGCCGGGATCAACACCTGTAAATTTTTTATGACCGAATTCCGGCGGACCGATTAAATCCACAAACACGATCTGACGATTCATCCCCGTAATTTGGTCGGCGCTGGCCGCATCGCGAAATTGAAAATGAATCGCTGGAAGCGGTAACAATAATCCACCAGGGGTCTGCAACGCATCTGTGTTGATGTCCAAGGAAAGTTTTTCCGCATGGACGCTGCAATCTAACGCTAAACGGTGCGTGGCGGGATCTATCTTTTCGTCAATACTGCGGTTAGCAATCGAATAAGAGGGCCGTGCCATATTCAACCAATGATACTGTTCATTCGATACATTGCGCAGCGAACCAAAACCAAAGGAAGTTTGGTTAGCGCATTCCAGAGAATAGAATCCCTGGTATATATTTGCAGTCGTATAAAAAGAAGTTGGATAAAACGTTATTTTGATAATTGGACGATTATCCAAAAATCGATCAGCCAAGAAAAATCCTGCTACTCCAGTGGCGGCAGTTGCGGCACATACGATAGAGGCCGATTTCCAAGATCTTGCCCACGGGAACATCATGTCTACATTTGCCCGTATCTTACGAATGGGCCAGAATAGATAGCCTAGTATTTTGCCTATATTTTTTATCATTATTCCGGTTATATACAGAAAATTTCGTTATGGAAACGTTTTTTAGGTACGAAAAAAGAAATACTTTTTACATTTGGGTGGATTTAGGCTAAAAGTTAATGCCCTAAAAATTATCTTTTCCCAAGGTTTCCAATGGCTAAGAACAAAAATAAATCCAAGACCAATTCCAAACCGGCATCCAATTCCAAAACGCCGGACAAAAAAATGCTGATGCAATTTTACCGGGACATGTTGTTGATCCGAAGGTTCGAAGAAAAATCCGGCCAGTTATACGGCATGGGTTTGATCGGCGGTTTCTGTCATTTATACATCGGTCAGGAAGCCGTGGTGGTCGGCATGCAATCTTGTCAAAAACCGCAAGACACCGTGATTACCGCGTATCGTGATCACGGGCACATGCTGGCTTGCGGCATGGAATCGCGCGGCGTGATGGCGGAATTGACCGGACGCATCGGCGGTTATTCCAAGGGCAAGGGCGGATCGATGCATATGTTTTCCAAAGAAAAAGGATTTTACGGCGGCCATGGTATCGTCGGTGCGCAGGTGCCGTTGGGCACCGGCCTTGCGTTTGCGCATAAATATAACCAAGACGGCGGCATCAACGTTTGTTACATGGGCGATGGCGCCGCCAACCAAGGCCAAGTATACGAAGCCTTTAACATGGCGGCTCTGTGGAAATTACCGGTCGTTTACATCATCGAAAATAACAAATACGGCATGGGCACGTCTTGCGCCCGCGCGGCCGCTGGCCCGGGCCTGGCGCAACGGGGCCATGGGTATGGCATTCCTGGCGTTTCGGTCGATGGCATGGATGTTATCGCCGTGCGCGAAGCCGGATTGAAAGCCGTAGACTATGTGCGTTCCGGCAAGGGCCCGTATTTGATGGAAATGGTCACATATCGTTATCGCGGCCATTCGATGTCCGATCCAGGCAAATATCGCAGTAAGGAAGAAGTCGATAAATATCGCAACACCAACGATCCAATCGACAATCTGCGCCGTTATTTAGAAAAAAATAAAATGGCTGGCGAGGCCGATTTCAAGAAGATGGAACAAGAAATCAAAATCATCGTCAACGATGCCGCCGATTTCGCGCAAACATCGCCGGAACCGGATGCATCGGAACTGTATACGGATATTTTAGTGGATGCCGCTTAATTAAACTAAACACAGAATTTTCAATTTAATAGGTTAAAAAATGCCAATTCAAATTCTAATGCCCGCATTATCGCCAACCATGACCGAGGGAAATCTCGCAAAATGGCATAAAAAAGAAGGCGACAAGGTAAAGCCCGGCGAAGTGATCGCGGAAATTGAAACCGACAAAGCGACGATGGAGGTCGAGGCGGTGGACGAAGGCGTGATCGGTAAAATCCTGATCAATGCCGGAGCTCAAGGCGTTGCGGTCAACACGCCGATTGCAGTGTTATTGGAAGAAGGCGAGGACGCCAGCGCGATTAAAACCAATGGATCGCACGCCGCGCCAAAACCGGGAACCCAAGCGCCAAAATCCGATATCGTGGTGAACAAAGCTTCTGCCTCTGCGCCGAAACAAGCTGTTGCCGCCGCGCCTGCGCCCAGCGCTTATACCGGCCCAACCGAAATCAAAACAGTGCGCGAGGCATTGCGCGAAGGCATGGCCGAAGAAATGCGCGCTGATGACAAAGTATTCTTGATGGGCGAAGAAGTCGCGGAATATAACGGCGCGTATAAAATTTCCCAAGGATTATTGGATGAATTCGGTCCAAAACGCGTGATCGACACGCCAATCACCGAACATGGATTCGCGGGACTTGCCGTGGGTTCCGCATTTTTGGGATTGAAACCGATTGTCGAATTCATGACCATGAATTTTTCGATGCAGGCGATTGACCAGATTATCAACTCCGCCGCGAAAACATTGTATATGTCCGGTGGCCAGCTTGGTTGCCCAATCGTATTCCGTGGCCCGAACGGTGCCGCCGCGCGCGTGGGGGCGCAGCATTCGCAATGCTACGCGTCTTGGTACGCGCATTGCCCAGGATTGAAAGTCGTTGCGCCGTATTCGGCGGAGGACGCGAAAGGTTTGATGAAATCCGCGATTCGCGATCCAAATCCTGTGGTGATTTTGGAAAACGAAATTATGTACGGCCAATCTTTCCCGTGCCCAACCGACAAAGATTTTACCATTCCGATCGGTCAAGCAAAGATCGAGCGAGTGGGCGAGCATGTGACGATTATCGCCTTTTCCCGCCCGGTCGGGCTGGCGCTGAAAGCCGCAGAACAATTGGAATCCGAAGGTATTAGTTGCGAGGTTATCAATTTGCGCACACTGCGGCCGCTGGATACCGCGACGATCGTTGAATCAGTACGTAAAACTAATCATATCGTTTCATTGGAAGAAGGCTGGCCATATGCCGGTATCGGTTCCGAAATCGCCGCAGTGATCATGGAACAAGCATTCGATGAACTGGATGCGCCGTTGGTGCGCGTAACGGGTAAGGATGTACCGCTGCCTTATGCGGCGAATCTCGAGGCCATGAGCCTGCCGCAAGTCGCCGACGTTATCGAAGCGGTAAAACAAGTTCTTGGAAAAGAATAAATAATTCCCCTCCCTTTGGGAGGGGTAGGGGGAGGGATAGGCAAAGAGCTTTACCCCCTCCTTAATCTTCCCCCAAAGGGGGAGGAAATTTAGGAGAAGAATAAATGCTACAGACCTCATCGAACCGCATCATCGCATCGCCCCTCGCTAAACGTTTAGCGCGTGAAATGGGCGTGGATTTATCCGGCATCACTGGCACTGGTCCGCGTGGCCGCATTGTGCGTCACGATGTTGAATCCGCATCCAAAGGATCGTCCGGCAAACCGATTGCGCAAAATAAATCTCTGGTCAGCGCAACGCCAAACCTGCCACAGGCGGGATACACGTTGGAACCACACACACAAATGCGGAAAATTATCGCAAAACGCCTGACGGAATCCAAACAAACCGTACCGCATTTTTACCTGACCGTGGATTGCCAATTGGATGCATTGCTGGATATGCGCGCGCGGCTGAATAAAAAATTGGAATCGGATGGCGTAAAATTGTCAGTCAACGATTTGATTATCAAGGCTTGCGCCAATGCGTTGATAAAGGTTCCAAATGCCAATGTATCGTGGAGCGATGAAGGATTATTGAAATACCATCAGGCGGATATTTCGGTCGCGGTTGCCATTCCCGGCGGCTTAATTACACCGGTAATCCGCGCAGCCGACCGCAAAGGTTTCAAGGATATTTCACTGGAAATGAAAGCACTCGCCGAAAGAGCCAAGGCCGGGAAATTGACGCCCGAAGAATATACCGGCGGTTCGTTCAGCATTTCGAATCTGGGCATGTTCGGTATCAAGGATTTCGCCGCGATTATCAACCCGCCACAGGGCGCGATTTTGGCCGTGGGGCAGGGCGAACAACGCCCAATCGTGCGTGATGGCGAGCTGGCGGTTGCAACCGTAATGTCGTGTACCTTGTCGGTCGATCATCGCGCGATTGACGGCGCGGTTGGCGCTGAATGGCTGCAAGCATTCAAGGCATTCATCGAAGAACCATTTATGATGATGGTTTAATCCACTCCGTAGGAGCGATTTCATGAAAAAATATATTCTCGCTGCGATTTTATCTTTTATTTTATCTGCACAGGCTCATGCGGATATTACCATTGGCGTATCGCTGCCTATGACTGGCTCTGCCGCCAGTTTGGGTGAACAAAGTATTGCGGGTATTAAGGCCGCAATTGAAGATATCAATGCGGCCGGTGGCGTACTGGGCCAAAAATTGGTCTATAAGCTCGAAGACGATGCTTGCGATCCCAAACAAGCAGTGTTGGCGGCGAATCGATTGGTCAGCGCCGCTCCCGCCGTTATTATTGGCCCTGGTTGTTCCGGCCCATTCATGGCGGCATCGGACGTTACGGCTGAAGAAGGCATCGCGCATATCACGCCGACTGCCAGCAACCCTGAAATCACTGAACGCGGCATGAAAAACGTATTCCGTCCCTATGGCCGTGACGATCAACAAGGCTTAGTTCTTGCGGAATATATCGGTAAAAATTATGCCAAGGAAAGAATCGCCATCATTCATGATAAATCCACCTGGGGCAAAGGATTGGCGGACGCAACCCGCGACAATCTGCGTAAAGCGGGTGTGCGCGAAGCTTTGTACGATACGATTACCGTTGGCGAAAAAGATTTTTCCTCGCTAGTTACCAAATTAAAGGCCAAAGGCATTACTGTGGTGTTGTTGGCAACCTTTCCGGTCGAAGGCGGATCCATCGTCCGTCAGGCGGCCGATTTAAAATTGAATATTAAGTTTATTGGCGGGGATTCCGCGTTGGTTCAGGAGTTTTGGTCGGTTGCGAACAAAGCGGCCAATGGATTTGTTATGTCGGGTCCATTGGACCCAACCAAAGATAAAGCATCGGCTTCCGTCATTAAAAGTTTGCAGGCGCGTAAAATTAAACCGGAAATATTTACGTTATATGCTTATGCCGATGTACAGCTGGCTGCGGATGCGATTGCCAAAGCCGGAAGCACGGATTCCTTGAAAATCACGGAAGCCTTGCGCAGCAATAGTTTTCAAACTGTTTTGGGTAAAATCGAATTTAATGACAAAGGCGATTTGAAAATCCCTATGTTTAAAATGTACCAATGGAAAAACGGCAAATACGATTATTTAGCAGGAGCGATGTAATTCATGTCCGATACGAATTTTGATGTTGTTATTATTGGCGGCGGCCCCGGCGGTTATGTGGCCGCAATTCGCGCCAGCCAGTTGAAAATGAAAGTTGCGCTGGTAGAAGCGAATCACCTCGGCGGGATATGCCTGAATTGGGGCTGTATTCCGACCAAGGCATTGTTACGCAGCGCGGAAATCAATCATTTCGTCAACCATGCCGCCGATTACGGCATCAAAATCGAAGGCAAAATCAGCGTTGATCTGGCTAAAGTCGTTGCTCGTTCCCGCGACGTGGCAAAGAAACTGTCGGGCGGTATTGCCCATTTGATGAAAAAAAATAAAGTCACCGTGTTTGATGGCTTCGGCAAACTTGCCGGTAAAGGAAAAGTATCTCTTGAAAAAGACGGTAAAAAAATCGCCGATCTTTCCGCCAAGCATATAATTCTGGCGACCGGCGCGCGGACGCGCGTTTTGCCCGGCCTTGAACCCGATGGCAAATTGGTCTGGAGTTATAAAGAAGACATGGTGCCAACCGGCATGCCGAAATCGTTGTTGATCGTTGGATCGGGCGCAATTGGCATCGAATTCGCCAGTTTTTACCGCAGCCTGGGCGCGGATGTTACCGTGGTCGAAATGATGGACCGCATCTTGCCGGTGGAGGACGATGAAATTTCCACGCTGGCGCGCAAGCAATTTGAAAAACAAGGCATTAAAATTCTAACCGGGAGCACCGTCAAAGGTCTGAAAAAATCCGCGAACGATGTCACCGCCAGTATCGAAAGCGCTGGAAAAAAGCAAGACATCAAGGTTGACCGGGTTATTTCCGCCGTTGGCATCGTCGGCAATGTTGAAAATATTGGCATTGAAAATACCAAGATCAAGGTGGATAGGGGCCATATCGTCGTTAATGAATGGCTGCAAACGGGCGAGCCAGGTGTTTACGCCATTGGCGATGTAGTTGGTGCGCCATGGTTGGCGCACAAAGCCAGCCACGAGGCAGTCATTTGCGTTGAAAAAATCGCCGGACAAAACGACGTGCATCCATTAAACCGCGATGCGGTTCCTGGCTGTACCTATTCCCACCCGCAAGTGGCCAGTATCGGCTGGACCGAGAAAAAGGCCAAGGAATCAGGCCGCGAAATCCGCGTTGGACGTTTTCCATTCATGGGCAACGGCAAGGCGATTGCCCTTGGCGAACCTGAAGGTTTGGTGAAAACCATTTTCGACGCGAAGAGTGGCGAATTACTGGGCGCGCACATGATCGGCGCTGAAGTAACCGAAATGATTCAGGGTTTTGGTATTGCCAAGGCTGGCGAGTTAACCGAAGCCGAATTAATGCACACCATCTTTCCGCATCCGACATTGTCGGAAATGATGCATGAATCGACACTGGATGCGTTCGGAAAAGTGATTCATTTTTAATGCTCACCTTATACCACCGGCTTGGCGGCGCGACGGCGATCGAATCGTTGGTTACAAGTTTTTATGATAAAATCATGGGTGACGACCGCATCAATTATTTCTTTGAAGGCGTTGATATGAACGCATTGATGGCTAAACAACGTGGATTTCTGACCATGGTTTTGGGCGGTCCGCAATATTATCAGCCGATTGAATTGCGCCATTCGCATGAACGATTGATAAAAATGGGTCTGAACGATACGCATTTTGATGTTGTTATCGAACATTTACGCGCCACATTAGAAGGCCTGAATCTGTCTGAAAGCGAAATTACAACGGTTATCGCCATTGCCGAAACCACGCGTAAAGACGTACTAAACCGTTAGGCCTGGAATATTATACTTTAAAATGCTAGATTAACTATCATGACGAACGCTCCTACAGATGCAGCCTTGCGCCATCCGGAAAAGGCTCACCGCCCGGATAATCCGATTAAAAGAAAACCGGATTGGATCCGCGTAAAGGCGCCCACATCCAAGACGTATCACGAAACCAAGGAATTGATGCGCAGCCTGAAACTTAGCACGGTGTGCGAGGAAGCCGGCTGCCCGAATATTGGCGAATGCTGGTCGCAAAAGCACGCGACATTCATGATTTTAGGCAGCGTTTGCACACGGGCCTGTTCGTTTTGCAATGTGGCGACCGGTCGCCCGGACAAACTCGATCCGCATGAACCGGACAATGTAGGCATGGCGACAGCGAAATTAGGATTGAAACATGTGGTCGTTACGTCCGTCGATCGTGACGATCTGGAAGATGGCGGCGCGGAACATTTCGCGCAAACGATTGCCAAGATCCGTTTATTTTCGCCTGGCACCACCGTTGAAATTCTAACCCCGGATTTTTTACGTAAAAATGGCGCCGAAGATATCGTGATCAAGGCAAAACCGGATGTTTTCAATCACAATCTGGAAACTGTGCCGCGTTTATATCCATCGGTGCGTCCTGGAGCGCGTTATTTCACCAGCCTGCAATTACTGGCTAAGGTTAAACAAGTAGACCCAACTATTTTTACCAAATCCGGAATTATGGTCGGGCTTGGCGAGACAAAAGAAGAAGTCGCGCAAGTAATGGATGATTTGCGCGCGGCCGATGTCGATTTTCTGACCATAGGCCAATATTTACAACCGACGCCAAAACATATCGGCGTGGACCGTTTTGTAACGCCGGAAGAATTCGATTCCTATGCCCAGTTGGCGCGAGGCAAGGGATTCTTAATGGTTTCGGCGTCGCCTTTGACGCGATCTTCGTACCATGCAGGCGACGATTTTATGAAATTACAGCAAGCAAGGAATGAAAAATTCAAAAAAACCGGTTAACCTTGCAATTCACAGGCCCTAGAATCTAAAATTGCCAGTATAATAAACGGCAACAGGGAGAGATGATCTTGAACGAGGGGTTATCCGAATATTTTGATATTTTGTGGCTGGTGATGTGCGCCATCCTGGTCATTTTGATGCAAGCGGGTTTTACCTGCCTTGAAAGCGGGTTAGTCCGCGCAAAAAATTCCATTCACGTTGCCGGTAAAAACGTCGTCGATTTTTGTATCGCTTCATTATTATTCTGGCTATTCGGATTCGGCATCATGTTCGGCGTCAGTTGGGGCGGCATTATCGGCACCAGCTATTTTATGTTCGGCAACACGGCATCGGCCTGGCTGTATTCTTTCTTTCTTTTTCAGATGGCGTTTTGCGCGATTGCAACGACCATTGTTTCAGGCGCTGTGGCGGAACGGATTCGTTTTACAGGGTATGTTTTATGTTCCTGTATTTTATCCAGTTTGATTTATCCGGTCGCCGGCCACTGGGCCTGGGGCGGATCGATTCCCGATACCAATTCGGGTTGGCTGGCAAAATTAGGATTCATCGACTTTGCGGGATCGACCGTGGTGCATTCCGTAGGCGGATGGATGGCGCTTGCAGCCTTATTGATTGTGGGTCCGCGTATCGGCCGATTTGGGCCGCAAGGCGCGGAAATCGAAGGAAGCGATCTGCCCAAAGCTACGTTGGGACTGATGTTGCTGTGGGTGGGCTGGTTTGGATTTACCGGCGGTTCCTTGCCGCAATTCACCGGCGACGTTCCGCTTGTAATCGTGAATACAACTTTGGGCGGCGGTATTGGCGGACTGACCGCATTGGCATTGTCCTGGCATTTTAAGGGCCGTCCAAACGTTATCCGGTCGATCAGTTGCGTTATTGCCGGATTGGTCAGTATTTCCGCTTGCGCACATATGATTACGCCATATGCGGCGGTTATTATCGGCATGGTCGGCGGGGTTGTTTGCTATGCCGGTACGGAACTATTATTAAAATTGGAAATCGATGACGTTATCAATGCCGTTCCCGCGCATCTGTTTGCCGGAATTTGGGGGACATTGGCGGTGGCGTTATTTGCGCCAACATCGGCGTTTGGCACGGATTTATCCCGGCTTGAACAATTTTGGGTGCAATTATTGGGTGTGATCAGCGTTGGCGCTTATTCCTTTACCGTCGGATTTATATTGTTGTCGGTGATCGACCGATTTTTTGCGCTGCGCGTCGACCCGGAATCTGAACGAATTGGGCTGAACGTCGCCGAACATGGGGCCAATACTTCGCTGCTCAAACTTTTGCAGCAAATGGAGCAACAGCGCCTGGAAGGCGATTTCTCACGCCCAGTGGAAATCGAGACGGAAACCGAGGCTGGCACTATTGCCATGCAATACAATATGATTTTGGATAAGTTCAATTCCGAAACTCAGAAACGCGAAAAGGCTGTGAAGGAAATGCGTACCGCCAAGGACGCCGCGTTAATGGCCAGCAAAACCAAATCCCGGTTTTTGGCAAACGTCAGTCACGAATTGCGCACGCCGTTGAATGCCATTATGGGTTTTTCGGAAGCCATGCAAACCCAGATCCTAGGCCCATTGGGGCACGGCAAATATGTGGAATATTCCGATCATATTTTCAAAAGCGGCCAGCATTTATTGAATTTGATCAAGGATGTTTTGGATTTGTCTAAAATGGAAGAAGGCAAGCTGGATTTAAACAGTGCTCCCGTTAATTTGCATCAAGTCATTGCAAGGGTGCGCAGCTTTGTGGATATGGAAATTCAGAACGCCCATATCAAGCTGACTGTCGACATTCCCGAAGATATACCGCGGTTAAACGCCGACGAACGCGCCATGACGCAGATTCTAACAAACCTATTGTCCAATGCCGTTAAATTCAGCCATGACGGCGGCGGCATCGATGTCAAGGCGTGGTTGCGCGAAGATATGGGAATTTCAATATTGGTGCGGGATAATGGCAGCGGCATGGAGCCGGATTCCATCGACCGCGCTATGGAGCCATTTATTCAAGTCGACAGCCAAATCAGCCGCCGGCACAAGGGAACCGGACTTGGTCTTCCTATCACCAAATCATTGGTGGAATTGCATGGCGGCACGATTACGCTGGAGAGTGCTTTGAATGAAGGCACCACAGTCACTATCCACATGCCTAAAGAACGGACGATATTAGGGCAGGCGGCTTAATGCGCGCTACTGGACATTATCCAGCGCCGTAAAGTTTCTATGCTTTGGGCGCCAAAACTTTCAATTTCCGCACTTACAGTTTTGGCGTGGGCATAATTTTTCTGGCGGCAGGATTCATCCAATTCCTTAGCTTTATTGCAAAGCGGCATTAATCCAAAACTGCCACAGGTGGATTTTAATGTATGACCCTCGCGTTCCAAATTATCCCACTTTTCTTCGCGGCATAATTGCTTAATCAGATTCAAGCGGTGAACGGTTTCATCGATAAAAGTACCTAGCAAATTATTCAAAGTTTCATCGCCAATATCCTGGCGCAATTGTTTTAATACGGATTCATCCACTAGCATGGCTTTGCCTCCATGATTTTCGGATAACTTGGAATTATCTGGATTCAAAACTTCAAAAACGGTTTTTAGAAACAGGTTTTTTTCGACCGGCTTGATTATATAAGCGACCATGCCAGCTTTCATACATTTCTCTTTTTCAGCCGGAATGGCTTGATTGGTAATGGCGATAATGGGCACATTGCGATAACGATCATCAAGCGATTTTATTTTCTGAGCCGCCGTAATACCATCCATTTTCGGCATTTTAAGATCCATCAAAATCAAATCATACTTATGTTTTCCGGCCATTTGCACAGCGGCAAGACCGTCTTCGGCTTGATCCATCTGGAAACCATAATGTTTTAAATAGCCAATGGGCATCAGCCGGTTGGTCAAACTGTCGTCTACAATCAATATTCTTTTCTGGCCAAAATCTACGGCTGCGCCATTTCTGTCATTAAAGCTAGTGATAATTTCCCGTTTAGCCGCTTTGGCTAAAACGAAACTGAACACAAAACAACTGCCTTCGCCCAATTTGCTTTGCACCGATATATCGCCCTGCATCAATCCGACCAATTTCTTGCATATAGCCAAACCCAATCCAGTGCCGCTGAATTTGCGCGTGAAGGATAGATCTATTTGATGGAACGGTTCAAAAATCGTGGCCAGCTTATCCTGCGGAATGCCAATACCGGTATCTATAACTTTTACTTGAACTTTGGCTTCTTCGCTGGTTTCCGATAATAAATTCAATTGCACTTCGATGTGCCCCTTGGCTGTGAATTTAATCGCATTATTCACAAGATTGCGCGTAATCTGCGTTATGCGATCCGGGTCGCCGAACAATTGTTTCGGAACTTTATAATCCAGCGTAAATTGCAGGCTTAAGCCTTTTTCAAAGGCAATATCGCGCAAATCGCTTAACGCGCGGCGCAACAGATCATTCAAATCCAAAGACTTCGTATTGATCGCCAGGTTTTTGGATTCCAAGTTAGAGTAATCCAAAATATCGTCGACCAATGTTAATAACTTTTCAGCGGATTCTTTGGCCGTATTTAAAAATTCACTTTGTTTGGAGTTTAGAGAGGTCTGAGATAATAAATCCACCATGCCCATCATGCCATTGATAGGAGTCTTTATTTCATGGCTCATCACGGCCAAAAATTGCGATTTAGCCTTACTGGCTTCATCGGCCATATTTTTGGCTTGAACAACTTCCTGTTCTTGAATTTTACGCTGGGTAATATCAGTCAAAATAATGACGAAATGGGTTTTGATGCCTTCCGCGCCGACAATGGGATTGATTTGAATATGGCTCCAAAATGCGCGTTTGGCATTGTCCACCGTCTTGATTTCAACTTCCAAAGCCGAATAATTTTCAAAACTGGATTCCACTTCCTGTGCCTTGGCCATATCGCTGTCCGGGCCGAACAGAAAACGTAAATTCTGCCCAATGATTTTGTCCGGTGTATATCCAGTGATGGCGGAAAAGGCGCGGTTGACGAAAATAATCGGATTGTCCGGCAACAGCGCATCGCAGATGGCCATGCCGGTGTTGGTGGCCTGCACGGCTTCGGATAGTTGCGAATTCTCTGCGGCGAGGGTGGCAAGCAGCGATTCTTGCTCCCGAATCTGCGTAATATCGGTAAAGGTGATTACAGTGTGTTCGTTGCTGCTGCTTTGCTGGACCAGATAATATTTTTTATTGCGATGCTTGAAGAAAAATTTATAGGATCCAGCATTAAAATGGTCTTGCCATTCTTGCAGGTAATTCTGTTCGTTATCTATAGCTTCCAGGATATTTTGCGAATATACGATTTTACTGCATATTTCCGTGATATGGGCGCCAGGCATCAAGGCATGCCGCGTTTCTGGCACAATGCCATGGATGCCGGAACTGAAATGGATTAAATGACCGGACCCATCAAACATCAAATAGGCATCGGATAAAGCCATTAGACTGTTATTCCAGTGCCGGTCGGACTGACGCCGCTGTATTAAGGATAGTTTATAATCGGTTATATTTTCGATGCAGTAAACAATTCTGCCTCTGTTCCGATTGTATAGGCCGCATGTAATTTTAATCCAGCGCTCCGCGCGCTCGGAACCAATCAACAATCGCTTTTCCAATTGCAGTTGGGATTTCTCTCCGGCTTTTAGGCGGTCTAACAATTGCTGGATGAAATTACGGTCGCCGTCATCCGTTAAGGATAGAAAGTCTTCTCCCACTAAATTTTCTTTAGGCTTTTGAAAAAACTCCGAAACGGCCTGGGTACAATCCAAAATTCTTTGATCGTCATTCGTTAAAACAATCATCATTCCGGCAAAATCGAAAATAGGAGAGGACAACGGAATTAGATCGTCCGTAATCTCGTTAAAAAGGGTGGGCGCGGGACGGCTCATTAGACTACAATAGTATGATCTAAATCCTTATTTTTATTGGTTTTTCAATTGTGCTCTTAAGATTTTAAATTTAGATAAATTTTTCCCAGAAAAATTTATAATTTCTTGATATAATTAGATTTAGATAGAGTTTCATGATTATTTATAAGAAAATAACTTAATAACCTATTGACAAATAATAATATTATGTTAGCATGGGAGTAATACAAGAAACGCATAATTACTGAAATCAACAAGTAAGCATAGACAATGAACAGGGAAATAAGGGTTTCTTTAGTATTTTTATTAGCCATAGCGATTCTGCTGCCGCTACCGGTGTATGCGGACGATTACCAAAATTTCTCATCCTACATGGATAACAACGTTAAAAGCCGTTATAACCCGAATTTAAAGGCTGTGGATTCACGCCAAAACCCATTACGCCGTCTGATGAATTCATCCAGCGGATATTCCAATAACAATAGCCAATTAGGTATGGGCGGAACTGGATCAGGGTATGGCAATAATTACTCTTCCGATGTCCAAGGAAGATCCATATCCCTAAGTAACGTTCCTCCTTCCAAATCTGCAATGGCCTATAATCAATACCGCACACTTCCAGCACAAAAATATGTACGGCCAGTTGCCGTGGCAAGCCGTAGCAACCCACTTGCTGCTGCCGTTAACACGGCTAGCGCTGCCCCCGCTGCACAGCAAACACCAGTCGTGTCCGCACCACCAGTGGTTACGCATAACAGCACTAAGGCAAACACCTCTGTTGCCTCATCTGCTAGAACCGAAGATACGGCCGCGGTTACACGTTCAAATACTACGCATACTGAAACCACTCGAACGGTAACGATTTCGTCCCCGCCACCGGCTATAACTCCTCCTCCTCCTCCGGTAAACAGACCAAGCATAGCTCCGTCCGCACTATCCGACTAAGAACGAATCTATTTGACTTTTAATGGGTTTCGCTAAATCTTGGCCCATGCCTAAATTCAGCGATTCTAAAATACTCCCTTATACTCAAAAGCAAATGTTTGATCTGGTCGCAAAGGTAGAAGAGTATCCCAATTTTCTGCCTTGGTGCCTGGATGCGGTCGTTACCCATAGAACCGAAACGCAAGTTGCGGCGGATCTGGTCATTGGTTGGAAGCTGATACGGGAAAAATTCACCAGTCACGTCCATCTGCAAGCCCCGGCCGCTATTACGGTAGAATATCAGGATGGCCCATTTCAATATCTGCACAATGAATGGCGATTCACTGCTCAGGGAAAAAAACAAACGGAAATTGACTTTATGGTGGATTTTGAGTTCCGATCGCCGCTAATGAATACGATTATGGGTCCTTTGTTTATTCCAGCCGTGCATAAAATGATTGAAGCCTTTGAAAAAAGGGCAGAGGATCTTTATGGTCAATAATCCGGTCCGCCCAATAAAAGCACTGGTCGATTTATCGTCATCTCAGATCGAAACGCTAAAGATAATGGCGATTCTGTTTATGGTTATCGATCATATGAACAGAATTATGTTTCATACGGAACAATTTTGGATGATCGCGGTGGGGCGGATCGCCTTTCCATTATTTTGTTTTATTGCCGCGTACCATTATGAAAAACCGATAAAGAACTTTAAAAAATATATATTTTTATTAATAACATTCGGCGTTATAAGCCAACCAATTTATATTTGGACGCTGGCATTCACCCAATTCAACATCTTTTTTACGCTGGCAGCGGGGCTGGTTACGGTATGGCTATACGATAACCAGGATCGTTTTTTATCCGGCTTAAATAAAGCCCAGCGAATGGCGGCGGGACTTGCAGCCGCAGTTGTTTGGTTTTTAGCCGGATTTTATGTTGATTACAGTCATGCCGGAATTTTATTGATTCCCTGCATGGTGTTATGGCTTCGCTATCAAACCGATTTGTTTTTATTCTGCGCCTTTGCCACCGTTATTATTGCCAATTATTTTGTGGCGTATTCGATTGTCGGATTGCTGGCGTTTGCCCTGATTTTTGTTGTGGCCCTGATTCCATCGTCGATTCCACGCCTGCCAAGATATTTTTATTATTTATTTTATCCGGCGCATTTGGTGATTCTGAAACTAGTTGCCCTTTATCTGCTGCAACAATAATTCCAAAGCGTGATTAACCGCCTGAAGCCGGACCGCTTGCCGGCCGCCAGGATAAATATTGCGAATCACGCGCGGCACTCTGCCTTCTTGCAAAACGGAAATATAAACTAGCCCGACTGGCTTTTCGATGCTGCCGCCGGAAGGGCCGGCGATGCCTGTAATGGCGATTCCCCAATCAAGCAGGGGATTGCGCGTCAATAATCCTTGCGCCATTTCCAGGACGACTTCTTCCGATACAGCCCCGAAAGCGTTCAGCGTTACGGGATCAATTCCCAAATGCTGCAATTTAGCTTCATTGGAATAGGTAACATGCCCCAAATACAGAACCGAGGAAGATCCAGGGATGGAAGTGATTGCCCCAGCCAACAGACCGCCGGTGCAGGATTCCGCAAGCCCCAATAATTGCTGCCGTGCCGCTAAGGTTTTAACGACATCCGCTGCCAAAGAGATGGTTTTAGGATCAAACACGATTTAAATAACTTGAAATAAGAACAATAAAAATCCGCTAATAATTCCGGCTAGAACATCGTCCGCCAATACGCCAAACGTATTGGGAAACTTTTTATCGACCCAGGAAATAGGCCAAGGCTTGAAAATATCGAAAGCGCGGAATAATAAAAATGCCACTGCCGCAAATCCGACATTGCTTAGAAACAAATAAAAAAATACAAACGATTGTCCGGCAACTTCGTCAATAACAATCCAGGATGGATCGGGATCATCAGGATTATTCTTTAAAATAATATCGGCCGACCAAATCGACAACAAGCAAGCGGCCGTAAAAAATACAAACAAGGCAGAAGTTCCGATATAGACTTGCAATAAATAGGCTATAGCAGCCGTATATAGCGAGGCCCAAGTGCCAGGCGCCTTCGGCAGATGGCCGATGCCGAAACAGCTGGCAATTTGAACGGCGATTTTATATTTGTCCATGCAATTATCCTTTATACAAAACCGTAGCGACAGCGTGTGCGGCAATGCCTTCGCCGCGGCCAATAAATCCCATTTTTTCATTGGTGGTGGCCTTGATATTGACGTTGTCGTTGGCGATACCAAGCATCTTGGCGATATTATTTTGCATCATAATGCGATAGGGCGCTATTTTCGGCTCTTCCGCTAAAATGGTAATATCGACGTTGCCGACACTGCCATTTTTTTCTGCCACGAGCTCAAGGGCTTTTTTAATAAAAATTTCAGACGCGGCGTTTTTCCATTGATCGTCGCTGGGCGGAAAATGAGTTCCTATATCACCAGCGCCGCAAGTCCCCAATAATGCGTCGGTCAATGCATGCAACACGACATCCGCATCCGAATGACCTTGCAATGATTTGTCGTGCATAATGCGAATGCCGCCCAGCATCATGCCTTTGCCTGAAATCAATGGGTGTACATCGTAACCGTAACCGGTGCGGGGAATAAATTTATTATGCATCGCTTCGAACCGTTCCAAATCGTAGGAATAGGTGATTTTAAAATTATCGCTTCTGCTTTCCATGAATTTTATGCCCATTCCGCTGGATCCCGCAAGCCCTATATCGTCGGTAAATTGTTCGGGGCCGGCATTGCGATGGGCCTCTAAAATCAGATCGAAGCTAAATCCTTGCGGAGTTTCCGCCGCCCACAAGCCTTGGCGTTCCACGGCTTCTAATTCGCTGACCGCATTGTTTTGGCGGTGAATCGTATCGGTGACTTTTCGCGCCAGGCTGACGCCATAATTTCTTTCCGACTTTAGCTGCGTAATTAATTTTTCTACATCCGCCTGTTGCACATTGGGTCTTGCCGCGTCATGAATCAAAACATAATCCGGCGCGTTTTTCGCCAATGCTTCCAGACCCAATCGTACCGATTCCTGACGTGTCGCGCCGCCAATGCAATATTGGGCCTTGGTTCCGGCGGCGACTTTTCGAAATTCTTCCAGATCATCTTCGCGAATGGCTACCATAATGGAATCAACCGATGGGCAAATCCCGAATAAATCCAGTGACCAGCGCAATAATGGTTTGCCGGCAATAGGAATATAAGGCTTGGCGATTTTGGCGCCCAGCCGTTCACTAGACCCGCCAGCGACAATAAGCGCGGCTATGGTAGATTTTTGCTGCATTTTCTATGGGTTAAAGCTTTAGCATAACTACTTGCAAAATAAACAATAATTATCTAATATGCCTAAAATTTAGGCAATATAATCAACAGCCCATGCAACAAACCACACCATTGCCCGGCTTTGCGATCGGCCCGGTGACATTAAAAGACCCCGTAATCCTCGCCCCGATGTCGGGCGTAACGGATCTGCCATTTCGTAAATTGGTGAAACGCCAGGGAGCGGGACTGGTGGTTTCCGAAATGATTGCCAGCCAGGCGATGATCCGCGAATGCCGTAAATCGCAATTGATGGCCAAAAATCTGCCCGAAGAATTTCCAATGTCGGTTCAATTGGCCGGTTGCGAACCCGAAGTCATGGCTGAAGCCGCCAAGTTGAATGAAGATTCCGGCGCGGCGATTATTGATATCAATTTTGGCTGTCCCGCCAAAAAAGTGGTCAACGGCTATGCCGGATCGCATTTAATGCGCGACGAAGTCTTGGCTGGTAAAATTATGGAAGCCACCGTGAAGGCGGTAAAATTGCCGGTCACGATGAAAATGCGCATGGGGTGGGATGATAATTGTTTAAACGCGCCCACCTTTGCCAAAATTGCCGAAGAATCCGGTATCAAAATGATTACCGTGCATGGCCGCACGCGTTGCCAGTTTTATAATGGCGAAGCCAATTGGCCTTTTATCCGCAATGTTAAAGAAGCGACCAAACTGCCGGTCATCGCCAATGGCGATATCGTCGATTTTTCCGATGTCGATAACGCGCTCAATGCATCTGGCGCTGACGGCGTTATGATTGGCCGCGGGGCCTATGGACGTCCATGGTTTTTAAAACAGATCATGCATTATTTACATACGCGCGAAAAATTGCCGGAACCGAACCTAGCCGAGAAATATCAGATCATAAAAGCGCATTATGAAGATATGCTGTCGCATTACGGCACTCATACCGGCCTTAAAATAGCGCGCAAGCACCTGGGCTGGTATAGCAAGGGGCTGCCGGCTTCCGCCGATTTCCGGGCCAGGGTAAATACCGTGCCGGATCCGAAAACGGTGGTGGAATTAATCGATCAGTTTTTTGAACCCTTATTGGCGGCGGCATAAAATGAACGATCAGAATTCCCATATCCTAAGCCAGAATTTGTTGCAAAATACGATCGAAGAATATGTGCGCAATGTCAGCAATCAAAATATCACACCCAGGGATTTATACGACCAGGTTATTCAAGAAGTGGAACGGCCTTTGATTCAATATGCGTTACAACAATGCCGGGGCAATCAAATCCGGGCCGCAAAAATGCTTGGGATCAACCGCAACACGCTGCACAAAAAAATTAAGACACTGAACATTTCCGTCAGAAAGAAAGCCAATGCAAGTATCTAAATCATCCGCGCTGAAAAATATTTTTCTTTTAGGCCGCCGCTACAGCTTGATGAACAAGCTTGGCTGGGTGGTAACGCTTGTGGCCATAGCCAGCGGAATTTTGACTTACGTCACTTTGACCAGCAATCCCCCCTATGGTCCTGACCCGTATAAAGTAAAGTTATTGATGACGTTAAACGCGGCGATTTTATTGCTGCTTGGGTTTTTTGTTTATCGCGGCTTAAATTCGCTATTGATTACGCGCCGCCGCAACCGCGCCGGATCGCGCTTGCATACGCGCCTGGTTATTTTGCTTGGTTTTCTCGCGGTTGTTCCGACTATTTTCGTGGCGGCTTTTTCGGCCGTGTTTTTCAACCTCGGTGTCGAAGCCTGGTTTAGCGAGCGCGTCAATACCGCATTGCATGAATCCCGCACCGTCGCGGAAGCATATTTGCGCGAACACCAAGAAGTCATCCGCGCCGACATTCAAACCATGGCCGGCGATATTAACCGCGAAGCGCCAGATCTGCTCGGCGATCCCACATTCTTCAACAAGTTTATCGAAACCCATGCCGCATTGCGTTCCCTGGCCGAAGCCTTGGTATTCGATCCATCCGGCCGTGTTTATGCGCGATCTTCGCTGACATTCTCGTTGGAATTTGAACCGATTCCAGATGACATCATCGACAAGGCGGAGCAGGGCGACGTTGCCATTTTCACCAACGATACCGAGGATCGCGTTCGCGCCATTGTTAAGTTGGATAATATTCCTGGCGCGTATCTATATCTGGGCCGCTTAATTGATCCCGCCGTTCTGGTGCACATGGAACGCACCAAAGAAGCGGCGGAATCGTTCGAACAATTATCCGGCCAGCGCGATGATTTGCAGGTTCTGTTCATTATCGTCTATTCCGTTGTTGCGTTATTATTGCTGTTCGGCGCGATTGGCGTCGGATTAAATATCGCCAATAAACTTGTAAAACCAGTCGGCGATTTGATCGAGGCATCGGAACGCGTAGCCGCGGGCGACTTGTCCGTCCGCGTGGAACCAACCCCGGGCAGCAGTGAAATCGGTCAGTTGTCCAAGGCATTTAACCGTATGACCAACCAATTGGATACGCAACGCCGCGAATTGATCGAAGCCAACCGCCAAATCGATGCACGCCGCCGTTTTACCGAGGTTGTTTTGTCGGGCGTCAGCGCCGGCGTGATTGGCTTGGATGCGGAAGGTCAAATCCAATATCCAAACAAGCGCGCATCCGATTTGCTGAATATCGATTTAGAATCCAAAATCGGCGAACATTTGGGCGATATTCTGCCGGAATGGGACGAAGTACTGGAAAGCGTACTATTCAATCCCCGCAAGGACAAACCATTTGAGCAGCAAATTCAGCGGACGCTGGATGACGGCCAAACCCGCACATTATTATTGCGCGTCAGCATGGATTCAACCGACACGGATATTCGCGGATTCGTGGTTACGTTCGACGATATTACTCAATTGATGGTGGCGCAGCGCAGTTCTGCCTGGGCTGACGTTGCTCGGCGCCTAGCGCATGAAATCCGCAACCCATTGACACCGATTCAATTGTCGGCCGAACGCCTGAAACGCAAGTATTTAAAGCAAATTACCGAGGACCCGGACACTTTTGTCAATTGCACCGATACAATCGTGCGTCACGTCGAGGATTTGGGCCGGATGCTCGATGAATTCTCATCCTTTGCGCGGATGCCGGAACCGGTAATGAAAAACGAAAACCTGATCGCGATTGCGCGCGATTCGATTTTGCTGCAAAAAAATGCGCATTCAAAAATTCAATTTCAATTGCACACGCATGACAAAACCAATGTCTTGCTGAATTGCGATGCAAGTTTGATGCGCCAGGCGCTGACCAATTTGTTGAAGAACGCGGCCGAAGCGATCGAAGCAAAAGAATCTGTGGATAATGTTCCAGGTAAAATTGATATCGATATTGAGTCGGATGATACAAAAACCGTACTGACAATTTCCGACAATGGAAAAGGATTTCCCAAGGAAGGGCGGGAACGCCTGACAGAACCTTATGTTACGACGCGCGCGAAAGGAACCGGACTTGGTTTGGCGATCGTGAAAAAAATTGCGGAAGATCACAAAGGGGAATTATATCTTGGGGATAGTATTGCGGGTGGTGCAAAAGTTACTCTTGTGTTCTTTGCACAACAGGGTGTAAATTCAGAACATGAAAGCCACGCGAACGCGGCTTAAATGACACAGAGTTTATTACCCAGGGCGGTGAAAAATGAATATGACAACTGATCTAGATAACGATTTTGTTGAAAGTGTTAACGAGAATTCGGGCATTCGTCCGGAAATTCTGATCGTCGATGACGAAGCAGATATTCGCGAAAGCATCAAAGGCGTTCTCGAAGACGAAAAATATATCACCCGTACCGTCGGCACCGATGCGGATGCCATCAAGGCGATTCGTGAAAAACGCCCATCCTTGGTTATTTTGGACATATGGTTACAGGGCAGCAAATTGGACGGTATCCAATTATTGGAACAAATCCGCCGCGAACACCCGACATTGCCGGCCGTTATGATTTCCGGCCACGGATCGATCGAAGCGGCTGTGCGTTCGACCAAGATCGGGGCCTATGACTTCATTGAAAAACCATTTAAAGCGGACCGTTTATTATTAGTGGTCCGTAACGCCTTGCAAGCCGCGCAAATGAGCCGCGAACTGGAAGAATTGCGCCAATACAGCAGCAAGGAATCCGATTTAACCGGCAAATCGCAAACGATTCAAGCCGTACGCCAAACCATCGAACGCGTTGCGCCAACCAACAGCCGCGTTTTGATCACCGGTCCCGCCGGATCGGGCAAAGAAGTTGTCGCTCGCATGTTGCACGCGAAATCGCGCCGCAACTCAGGCCCATTCGTCGCCCTGAATTGCGCGACCATGCGTCCGGATCGTTTGGAAGTCGAATTGTTCGGATCGGAAGTCCGTAAAGATTCCGAAACAGGCCAGGTCAGCCGCAAGGTTGGCGTTCTGGAACAAGCCCATGGCGGCACATTGTTTTTGGACGAAGTGGCCGACATGCCGCTTGAAACCCAAGGCAAGATCGTGCGCGCTTTGCAGGATCAAACATTCCAACGCGTCGGCGGCAATACGCCAATTCGTGTCGACTTGCGGGTCATTGCTTCGACCAACCGCAATTTACAAGATTTAATGGCGCAAGGCCGTTTCCGTCAAGATTTGTATTATCGTTTGAACGTAGTGCCGATTCAGGTGCCAGCTTTGTCGCTGCGCCGCGAAGATATTCCAGATTTGGCAAAAGCATTTATGGAACGCGCCGCGGAAACTTCTGGCCTGTCGGCGCGCCGTTTATCCGATGATGCTTTGGCGGCATTGCAAGCCTATGACTGGCCTGGCAACGTGCGTCAATTGCGTAACGTGATTGAATGGGTATTGATTATGGCAGGCGGCGCGGCATCCGAACCGATCGGCGCTGATTTATTGCCACCGGATATTTCCCAGGCAACGCCGGATATTATGCGCCACGACCGTAGCGCCGAAATCATGACCTTGCCATTGCGCGATGCGCGTGAAGTATTTGAACGCGAATATCTGCTAGCCCAAGTCACAAGATTTGGCGGCAATATTTCCCGTACTGCCGCCTTTATCGGCATGGAACGTTCGGCCTTGCACCGCAAGTTGAAATCGCTGGGCGTGAATACGTCCGGCGCGGCCAACGATGGCGGTGAATTGCCAGCGACAACCGGTCAAGCTGTAGCGAGCTAAGATCAATCGATTTTATAAATATCATAGAGTGCAGAGGTTTTTTCTCTGCACTCTTTTGATTTTTACTTCTAAACTCTGTCATAATTCTGTCAGATTGTTATAATATTATTACAATTAACAGTTGATATTCATTATTTACAATAATGTGTATTTAGCCTATTAAAACCCGTCCATTACTGGTCATCCATAACAAAGAGAAAAACATATGGCCCAAGAAAAAAATCAAAACGTGCAGGATGTTTTCCTAAATAACATCCGCAAACAAAAAGTACCGGTTACCGTATTTTTGGTAAACGGCGTCAAATTACAGGGAATTGTTACTTGGTTTGATAATTTTTGTATTTTGCTTCGTCGCGATGCGATGTCGCAGCTTGTTTACAAGCATGCGATTTCGACCATCATGCCTGGCGGTCCTGTTTCGTTGTATGATCCAAAAGAAAACGAAACGATCGAAGCTGGCTCTGGCGGCGAACCTGCGAAAATATAATTACCGCAGAATTTCCGGCACATGCGTAAATCCAAGCTGACCGATAACCGTGTTCAGCGTACGAAGGTTTTTGTCCTGCATCCGGTGTTAAAATCGGAGCAGGGCAAGGGATCGCGTTCCGAACAAGCTTGTTTGGACGAAGCGGTTGGTTTGGCCGAAGCGATCGATTTGGACATATACGGCGCCGAAATTCTGACCTTATCCCAAATCACGCCGGCAACCTATATCGGCAAAGGCAAGGCCGAAGAATTAAAAGAAATTCTAACCAATGAAAAAGTAGCGTTGTTGTTCGTCAACGCGACCCTGACGCCTGGTCAGCAACGCAATCTGGAAAATGCCACCAAATTAAAAGTCATCGACCGCACCGGAATGATTTTGGAAATATTCGGCGCGCGCGCAAGAACGCACGAAGGCCGGTTGCAGGTCGAACTTGCCGCCTTGACGTATCAACGCAGCCGTTTGGTGCGTTCCTGGACCCATTTGGAACGGCAACGTGGCGGCGGCGGATTTTTGGGCGGTCCTGGCGAAAAGCAATTAGAGTTGGATCGCCGCATGCTAGAAGCGCGGATAGAGAAAATCAAAGTGGAATTAGCCGATGTTATTCGCACCCGCCGCTTGCAACGCAAGTCGCGTATTCGTAACGCTACCCCGACCATCGCCCTGATTGGGTATACCAACGCCGGCAAATCCACTTTGTTCAACACGTTGACCCACAGCGAAGTTTTGGCCAAGGATATGTTGTTCGCAACATTGGACCCGACCATCCGGCCCACCGTTTTGCCAAGTGGACGCAAGGTATTATTGTCCGACACCGTTGGATTTATTTCCGATCTTCCGACCGCCTTGATCGCGGCATTTCGCGCCACGTTGGAAGAAGTTCAAGAAGCGGATTTATTGTTGCATGTACGCGATATCGCGTCGCCGGAAACCGATGCGCAAAAATTGGATGTAGAACAAGTATTGTCGGAACTCGATATCGAAGAATCCGATTGGCGGGAACGCACCATCGAAGTCTGGAACAAAGTAGATTTGTTGCCCAAGAATGAAATCCCAACTCCAGAGCAAAATGACGTTCCTATATCCGCCATTACCGGGCAGGGCATGGATCATCTGTTACGCCTGATCGAACAGAAACTTGGGCAGGGAACGCTGCACGGCACTGTAACACTGCCACTGGAAGCCGGCGAAGCCATGGCCTGGTTATACCGCCACGCCCAGGTTAGCGCGCGCAAAGACCGGCAAAAGACCATGGCTTTGACCATTTCCATCGAAGCCGGTGAGTTAGAACGGTTTACGCATAAATTTGCCGCAATAGGCCCAAAATTCAAGACAGCATAAACATATAATATATTGATATATAACGATAATTTTACCAAGCTGGACAAGGGCACAATTGTGTTTTTTAACGGTTTGTTAGGTCTTTCATGACATTCTGGTTAATATAACAATAAAAAATATTTAACGAACGGCACATTAAAGGTAGGGCTTTTATGCGTTCGTACAGAACAGGGAGCCTGGAAGAGATCATAGAATCTCTCCCGGTCCGCAGCGAATCGAAAGAATTTAGAGCGATGCCATTGCCAGATCCTTCGGCTTCGGAAATCTATCGCCAATCGCGGCGGTTGCTGGAACAAATGTCGCATAATCCAGATGCGCTGCTGGGCGTAATTACCGCCAATTATCAACGCCTGAAAGAAGGCGATATCGATACCGTGTTTCCAGATAAACGCGCCACCGCCTGGCTTCGCGCCATGCATTTAATGACCGAGGTCGCCGCGCGCCTGTACGAACAAAACCCATACGAATTCAGCCAGCTGGAACGGATCGCAAAATCCCTGTATGTGATCGACGATTACATCAAACATAATCGCCATTGTCCGCCGGAATTGCGGGATATGGCTCCTACGAGCACCAACTAAGCGCCTATTTCCCCCTTGCCACTGTACACTAATCGGATATAATCCTAGTATTAAAGTAAAGGAAGATATCATGGCTTCAGGCGGTGGCGCTAAAGGTCGTTTAGGCGATCATATTAATGATCTAATCAGTCAAAGATCTTCTGCATTAACAAAAGCAGTAGGAATAATGGTACTTGCAGGCGTTTTTCTTATTGGTGGAAGTGCCGCCGTATTGGGATTTCTTGGAAAGGCAGCGGCTACGGTTGGAGTTATGGGAATACCAACAGCATGGGGTTTATTGGCCTCTTCACCAATTTTTATAGGATTAGGAGTTGCATTTTTTCGTGAGGCAGGACGGCTAGGACAAAGCATAGAATCCGCACAAATACAATATAGTAATTCGGGGACAAAAGGTAACACAGTTCATACTATTACGCCCAAATTTAATGAGGGAACAGCAGCAACGCAACCATCTTCGAGAACTCATCCGCTGCTAATGACTCCCACACCAGCAAAAGGGCCTGTCAATCAAACCTCTCCTGCCAAAGCTCCTCAAGTAAATCCACTACCGCAGCAGCCCCCTGGGACTGGACGGCCTGGCGGAGAGAGACCGTCACGATAAAATTAGGCCTTTTTCTTAGCCTTTTGCCATAATTCTTCGAATTCATCCAAAGACTTGGATTTCAAGTTTTCATTATTATTTTTTGTTTCTTTTTCAATATATTGGAATCTATTTTTAAACTTATTACTTGAAGATTTTAAAGATAGCTCAGGCGATAGTTTTAAATGTCTTGATAAATTACAGATAGAAAACAATAAATCGCCAATTTCTTCGGTAATTTTGGCCTTATTGCCGGATTTTATTTCCGCCTTTAATTCCTGCAATTCTTCTTCGATTTTGGCCAGTGGGCCATTCATGTCCGGCCAGTCAAATCCCACGCCAGCCGCGCGTTCCTGCAATTTCGTCGCAAACATCAGGGCAGGGAGAGCAGGCGGCACATCCCCTAAAATGGATTCATCGGCACCCTGCTTGGCCCTTTTCTCCGCTTGCTTTTTTTCGGCCCAGGTTTGATGCAATTCGGCTTCGGTCGTTATCGGTTGCCCTTTAAACACATGAGGATGCCGCCTTTCCAGCTTATCGGCTATGGCACCGGCAATGGCCTCAAAATCGAAATTACCGGCTTCCTCGGCCATCCGGGCATGAAATACCACCTGGAGGAGCAGGTCGCCCAATTCGTCGCGCAAATCGGCCATATCGCGGCGTTCAATGGCATCCAATACCTCGTAAACTTCTTCCAGCGTGTAGGGCGCTATGGTTTCAAAGGTCTGTTTGACATCCCAAGGACATCCATTCACCGGGTCGCGCAGCCGAGCCATGATTTGTAAAAGCCGGTCAATATTTTTCATTATTGGTTCAAAGGGAATAGGGAGAGTGGCGGTTTCATCCTGGCACCGTGCCAGACTTGGTTGTCCGCCTTATCCTCGCTGTAACTTGTTATTTATATAACAACACATTAAATAAGGAATATATATTATGGAAAATAATATATATCAACTACCAATAAAGACCTAGCCAATTAAACTAGGCCTGTCCACAATAAAATAAAGCTTATCCAGGTAATTTTACGCGGCCCGCTTATCAATCCAGGTGGTGTTTTGTTCGGTCTGGACTGGTTTGATTTCACTGATGCTTTGGGCAATCCAGCCTGGCGGATCGCTGGCCGGAAATGAGTCTTCCGAGGCTACCATAACCTTATCTGGCGTTTGATCGTTAGCGGCTATTAAGTCCTGAAACCAGTTCTTAAGTTTTTGCGAAATCATAAGCCCTCTCTATCCGCAATCTTTGATTGCATTGGTTGGCATGTAAATCGCGTAAACTATAAACCCCGGCCAAATAAAACGGCAAGCCGGAATCAAAAAAAATCCTAAAAATTTTATAAAATGCTGTCGTATGGCTTAAATATCTAAAACCATGCCATCAAAAGCCGGTTCCATGCCGGGTGGGCACTTAGCGAGGAGTTTATCGTAATCCAGCTGCGCGCTCATATGCGTTAGGATCGTCCGTTCTGGTTTCAATTGCCCTGCCCAGTCTACGACCTTGGCGAAATGGGCATGGCTTTGATGGGCCTCCAGTAAAAAGCAATCGATAATCCAGGTTTTGATGCCGGACAATGATTCCATCGCGCGCGGAGAGAAATCGACCACATCGGTACAATAAGCAAAATCGCCAATGCGAAATCCGAAACTTTTAATGAAACCATGTTCCTGTTCAATCGGCAGAATACTTAAATGCCCAACCTGAAACTGCTCAAACGGTTTAATCAGATTTTCCTGCAATTGCGGTTTATAAAATCCGTGGCCTTCGGGCAATTGTTTTAAAACATAGGAAAAAGATTTATGAATCTCATCCAAGGTTTGTTGCCCGGCATAAATCGGAATGGCTTTTTGCATCAACCGGTTCACGCCGCGCATATCGTCGATACCATGCAAATGATCGGCATGCGGATGCGTATATAAAACCGCATCGATTCGTTGAATATCCGATGCCAGTAATTGCTGGCGAAGATCCGGCGAAGTATCGACCAGAATTCCAAGGTCTTTATCTTCGATAAATATAGAAGGTCGCAGACGGCGGTTTTTCGGATTGTCCGGATCGCACCGGCCCCAATTATTGCCGATCAACGGCACCCCGCCCGATCCACCGCAACCAAGAATGGTGATTTTCATTCCACTTTATACCCTCCCCTTGAGGGAGGGTCAAACGCTGAAGTGTAGCAAAGCGTTTGGGGTGGGGATTGTGGTATTTAATAAAAAACCGCTGCTGTTTTAAAGCCTAGTCCCCACCCCAAAATTCCTGGCGGAATTTTGCGCCCTCCCTCAAGGGGAGGGCAATTGATTATTTATTTCTTCACCTTCTTAAACAACCTGTGAAAATTGTCGCTGGTGATTCTGCCGATTTCGGCCAGCGTTACGTTACGCACATCCGCTAGTTGTTGCGCGGTGTGCACGACAAAGGCAGGTTCGTTCGATTTGCCGCGCATCGGGCCAGGCGCCAGATAGGGCGAATCGGTTTCAACCAATATGCGATCGGCTGGCAAGATTTTAGCAATATCACGCAAATTCTGCGCGGTTTTATAGGTTAGAATACCGGAAAACGATACATAACCGCCCAATTCCACCCCTGCCCACGCCAATTTCTCGCTGCCGGTAAAACAATGCAATAGAAATGGAAAAGCGCCTTTGGCGGTTTCTTCCCGCAGAATTTTTTCCGTGTCTTCATCCGCATCTCGCGTGTGAATGATCAAAGGCAACTGAGTCTTGCGCGCAAAATCGATATGTTTGCGGAATACTTGATCCTGCACATCTTTGGGGGCGTAATCATAATAATAATCCAATCCAGCTTCACCGATGGCGATGACTTTGGAATGTTCGCAAATTTGCAGGAAATCATCATCTTCGATCATCGCTTCGGTCGATGCGTTATGCGGATGAATGCCGATGGAACAATAAATCATCGGGTTCGATTCCGCGATTTTCAATAAATTGTCGAACTGGCTTAATTTAGTACTGATACTTAGAACCTTGTCTACGCCCGCGGATTTGGCCCGCGCCAAAACGCCTGCAAGATCCGCGGATAAAGGTTCGTAATCAAAATGACAATGCGAATCGATCAACATATTAGGTTCCGGTTTTGGCTTCTTCTTCGACGAATCTTGGGAACACAGGCTGCGCTGGATTCAAGGCTGTGCCAGATAGCAATGCCGCCCCCGCGCCAACATTGGCGAAGGTACGTTTATTGTCGGGCACATTCAAGATGTGCAAGATCTTGGCCGAAGAATCAGGCATGAATGGTTGCGAAGCCAAAGCCAGATGACGAATTACTTCGAGCAATACGTACAACACCGTTTCCATCCGTGCTGGATCGGTTTTACGCAATCCCCATGGGGCTTGGAAATCGACATATTGGTTCGCGGCAACGACCAATGCGCCAAAAACATCCAACGATTTGCCGATCGCCTGGACATCCAATTCCTTGCGCATTTTATCGATCAAGCCATAGGCTTGGTTCAAGATTTCCTGATCAACCGGTTGCAGGCCATTATTTTTCGGCACAACCCCGCCAACATTTTTATGAATGAAGGCAACCACACGTTGCACCAGATTGCCGTAATCGTTGGCAAGTTCCGTGTTCATCCGTCGCAGCATTGATGCATGCGAAAAATCGCCGTCATTGCCAAACGGCACTTCGCGCATCATGAAATAACGCACTTGATCCAGGCCGTATTTTTTAACCAAACCTACCGGATCAATAACATTGCCCAGCGATTTCGAAATCTTTTGGCCTTCGTTGGTCCACCATCCATGCGCAAACACCCGTTTTGGCGGCGGCAAATCGGCGGCCATCAAGAATGCTGGCCAATAGACGCAGTGAAAACGAATAATATCCTTGCCCACCATATGCACATCGCATGGCCAGAAATTTTTAAAATCCGCACCGTTCACATCGGGATATCCGATCGCGGTGATATAATTGCTCAATGCTTCGATCCAAACATACATGATATGTTTGTCATCATTCGGTACTGGCACGCCCCATTTAAACGAAGTACGCGATACCGACAAATCCATCAACCCGCCTCTGACGAAGCTGAGGATTTCATTGCGGCGAGATTCTGGCGCGATGAAACCAGGATTTTCTTCATAGAATTTCAGCAGCCGGTCTTGCCAAGCGGATAATTTAAAGAAGTAACTTGGTTCTTCCACCCATTCGACATCCGCGCCAGTCGGCGCCTTGCCATTGACCAATTCACTTTCGGCGTAAAATGCTTCGTCGCGTACCGCATACCATCCGGCATATTTACCCAGATAAATATCGCCTTTTTCCACCAATTTGTTCCAGAATGCTTGCGCGCATTTCAAATGGCGCGGTTCGGTGGTGCGAATAAAATCGTCTTCGGAATAATTCATGGTGCGGCAAAGATCGCGGAAATTTTGCGATACTTTATCGGTAAAGGCTTGTGGCGCCATGCCGGCCTTTTCCGCCGCCTTTTCCACCTTTTGTCCATGTTCGTCGGTGCCGGTTAAAAACCGTACATTGTACCCGTCCAGCCGTTTAAAGCGCGACAAGACATCGCAAGCCAGCGTGGTATAAGCATGGCCGATATGCGGCGCGTCGTTGACGTAATAGATAGGCGTGGTGATATAAAAATTCTTTTGGGTCATAATTCCTCGTCCCTTTTTCCCGGCATCTAAGCGGCCATTTTGGCCATAACGTTCAGCCAGGTTTGCTTGCCGTCAAGATACAGGAATTGCTGCTTTCCAACAAGATCTTGCATTTGATCGTAATAATCCAGCCACCCCGAAGGCGTTTTCAGCCGCAGCATGATTTCCCGCGCGCTATCGGGCTGTGTCATACTCACTGGGCGGATC
>SHNJ01000008.1 GCA_004295055.1 Alphaproteobacteria bacterium
GAGCGCGGTAGTGCATGTTTTTTCCGACGGTTTCCAAACAACCGCATTGCCACAAACGATCGCCAGCGCAAAATTCCAGCACCAAACCGCAACCGGGAAGTTGAACGCGCTGATCACGCCGATCACACCCAGCGGATGCCAGGTTTCCATCATGCGATGGTTTGGGCGTTCCGATGCAATCGTTAAACCGTACAATTGGCGCGACAAGCCCACCGCAAAATCGCAGATATCGATCATTTCCTGCACTTCGCCAAGACCCTCGGACAAAATCTTTCCGGCCTCTATCGTCACCAATTGGCCCAATTCCTGTTTGTGCGCGCGCAATTCTTCGCCGAAAATGCGGATCAATTCACCGCGCACCGGCGCCGGCACCGCGCGCCAGGATAAATAAGCGTGATGCGCCTTGCCGATTTTATCGGATACGGACGCGACCGAATCGCTTTGAAATTTGGCGATTTCCATGCCATCAATTGGCGATCGCACCGAAAAATCGCCATTGGTAATTTTACTTTTATCGATCGACAGCGCCGCGCATAAATCGGGCGATAATAAATTTACGGATGGTTGCATAGGTTTGGAAGTATCTATTTTTTTAGCCGAGGAGGTCATTGGCGCACCCCTAAGAAGTGGAACGATGGATTAGCAGTGTAGTAAAATGGTGGAACCCGGCAAGCCGGATTCCACCGCTGGAATTAGTTATTAACCGCTTCCGGCAAGGATTCCGGGGATGGGGCGGTTTCTTGTTCAACCGAAGCCGGTTGTTGCAACACAACCGAAGCGGCTGCGGTTGCCTGTTCGGTTTGCTGTGCGGCCAATTTTGCGGCGCGCGCGGCGGCTTTTTCCGCATTTTTAATGCGGCGGCCAGCTTTGGCCACGGCCGCATCCAAATCCGGCTGGGAACATAATCCCAAACCGACCGGATGACGCGGTTTAATATTCGCGATATTCCAATGGCTGCGATCGCGGATCTGTTTGATGGTTGGCTTGGTCGTACCCATCAAACGGGCGATTTGCGCGTCCAACAATTCCGGATGCGCCTTTACCAACCAAGCAATACCATCGGGTTTATCCTGGCGTTTTGAAACCGGCGTGTAACGCGGACCTTTCGACCGTTTTACCGGAACCGGCAGATCGTCTTTGATCATTTTCAATTTTACTTTTGGATCGGCTTCGGCTTCGGCGATATTTTCCGCCGTTACGTGGCTGTTCAAAACCGGATTCAATCCTGGCATGCCGAAAGCGACATCGCCATCGGCGATCGCTTGGACCTCTAATTCATGCAGGCCGCAAAATTCGGCGATTTGTTCAAAAGTCAGTTTGGTATTTTCAACCAGCCACACCGCGGTGGCTT
This sequence comes from Alphaproteobacteria bacterium, assembly GCA_004295055.1. Classification (NCBI taxonomy): domain Bacteria; kingdom Pseudomonadati; phylum Pseudomonadota; class Alphaproteobacteria; species Alphaproteobacteria bacterium. Next base: position 1,352 of record SHNJ01000008.1, read on the forward strand.
TTGGCATTAAAGGAGCGGGCATTTATTCCTCCGTTCGCGTCCATCTAAATTGGTGCTCCCATTATATGAAGCTCCGTGGAATTATAACCACAGATATTCTTTGATGCTTCATCGCGCCGAAGCGCACAACCCACCTTCGCCCATTATGGGCTACGGCGTGGTATCCGCCGCACTATCCGGCCTTGCGGCCGAGATTTTGCGGAGGCGGATAAAGCGGGAGCGGCATCGCTTTGGTCCTCCCAAAGCCAATCCTGAGTTCCTATTCAGTTGTCAGGCTGTAGACAGAATATAATCTATTTATGGCGAAAATAAAAGGCTGGAATTATTTATTAACCTATTGAATTTCCAATATAATCTTGCCAACATGCTGGCCGGATTCCAGGTATTTATGCGCATCCATCACTTTTTGGAATGGAAAAATCTTGTCAATCACCGGCCGCACTTTGGCCTGATCGATCCAAGGCCATAATTGCCGTTGCATTTGCTGGGCGATACGCGCCTTGCGTTCCATAGGCAGGGGCCGCAATTTAGACCCGGTAATGGTGATTCGTTTATTCATGATCGTATCGATATTCAATTCCACCTTCGCGCCGCGCAGATAGGCGATTTCGATCAAACGGCCATCCATCGCCAGACAATCGACGTTACGCGCAAAATAATCGCCGCCAACCATGTCCATAATGATTTCAACGCCTTCGCCGCCCGTTTCACGTTTACAGATTTCAATAAAATCTTCGTTTTTATAATCGATGCCATAATGCGCGCCGAGTTTCTTGCATGCCTCGACCTTGCGCGCATCGCCGGCGCTGGCGAACACAATCGCCCCATGAGCGCGCGCGATTTGAATCGCGAAGGTGCCTACACCAGATGTGCCGCCATGCAACAGCACCCGTTCCCCGCGCTGCAACGCGCCGACTTCCATCATATTGTACCAAACCGTAAAACAGGCTTCGGGAATTCCGGCCGCATCGGACCAGGCGCAACGTTTGGGAATAGGCAGCGTTAAGGATTCTTTGACCACGGCGTAATTGGCATACCCGCCGCCATTCATCAAACAGCAAACATGAGCGCCAATAGCGGAAGTCGCCCGCGACCCGCGCGCAATCACGGTGCCTGAAATTTCAAGACCCAGCACATCATGCGCGTCTTTCGGCAACGTATACCGGCCGAGACGTTGCAATACATCCGGGCGGCTGACACCAGCGGCGGCAACCTTGACCAGCAATTCATCGTCGTCGAGTTCCGGAATCGGCCGTTTGACAAATTTCAATACTTCCGGCCCGCCGGATTTTTCCGCAATAACGCCAATATATTCTGTGGGAAGGGACATGACAGTGGACGGTGGACAGTAACCAGTGAACGGGTGATTACTGTATATTTTGTATTATTTCATGTCTATATTAATTTTACTGTCCACCGTTCACCGTCCACTGTTCACCGATATGGAAGAAGAGCTCCCCCGCCCCGCAGCAACGCCACCGAATTTGGAGAAAATGTCGGTTGTGGAATTGCAAAATCACATTGAATCGATGAAAGCGGAAATCGCCCGGGCCGAAGCCATGATTAAAAGCAAACAATCCGTCCGCGCTGGGGCCGAGGCTTTGTTCAAAAAGTGATTACTTAATTTCTTGTTTTAGTAGCCACTGTGCGGGCATAATCGAGCACAAAATTGCGTGGCAATTTTCTAGAATCTAAAACTGTTGTTGCCGCGTCGCATAATTCTACCCGATTCGAAGTGACCGCTATCCAAGCCAAACTTTTTGAAGGTAGTACGCTGTATTGAATGACTTTACGCCGGATTAAATCTGTATCCAGTTCTTCGGGACGAACGTCTGGATCTAATGATAACATCATACTACCCTCCTTGATTAAGGTGCCTACTTGTAACAATATTTTCTTACACTTTTATGAATTACGCCGCTTTATTCACTTGCGCGGACTGGCGTTGGCGCAACCAGGTGCCGCTGCCGGAGTAACGCACGACCAATTGGGTCGGCTTTTCATGATTCGGCGCCTCGGCGCAAATCAGTTCGATGAATAAATTGCCATTGTCCCAATTCGCCCCTGCAATCGTCGCTGGGGTCGACAGACGGAATTTATGTTCGCACGCCATCGACGCATCGTCCTTAGCCACCGCCGCAATCGTCAAATCCAGTTTATCCAGGGAAATAGTCAGTTGATCGTCGGCGCAAGGCGGCATGATCACCGATATGGTGAAAACCTCGTCCGATAATTGTTCAATGGCAAAAGAAGGGTAAGTCTGGTGATTGGTTACACCATATCCGGAATCCGCAAGCAGCTGGCGCGATCGCAACCACCGGGATATTGGATGAGAGGCTTGGCTCATGTAACGAGTCCCCCTGGATAGAAAATACTATGCACAAGATAGGATCGATGTACTAGCGGCATATTTCGCATCCGCAACAAAGTCCTTTTTATCGCTACCAAAAAGCAACAGCCCACCAGGCGATCCGGGTGGGCTGCGCATACATACATATTGTAATATCTTTATTTTTTCGCGTCTGCGGCAGGTGCGGCCGGTTTTTTGGTCGCGCCAGGCATGCCGGCAAAACGTTTGTTGAATTTTGCCAACTGACCGCCTTCGATCAATTTTTGCTGGCCGCCGGTCCATGCCGGATGCGATTTCGAATCTACGTCCAGACGCAGCGTATCGCCCGGTTTGCCATAGCTGGAACGGGTTTTATAAGTCGTGCCATCCGTCATGATGACGTTGATTTCATGATAGTCTGGGTGAATGTCTGGTTTCATAACTGCCTCTAATTAAAAAAGCCTGGCGTTTTTTCTGGTACCAGGCCGGTTCCGTATTAAAATTTTGCCTTTTATAAACAATTTCAGCCGCTTATGCAAGCGCAAAGCGCGCCTTGCCGCCTCTGCCTTGCCTTGCTATATATACAGCTAAGTTACGGAAAAAACATGAAAAATTTTGCCACGGTCGCAGCCGCAACGCTGGAAGCGCTATTACACCAGTTTGAACAGCGGTTTGGGGACGAGACGGAACTGGATCTGGAGGATGGGGTTTTACGCATCGAATTCGAAGATGGGCGGGTGTATTTGATCAACCGCCACATGCCCTTGCAACAAATCTGGTTATCATCGCCAAAATCCGGCGCGTGGCATTTTGCGGCGGCCCATTTCAATGATACCGGATCGGCGGATTGGCTATCAACCCGCGGCGAGAAAATTTCAATCTATGATTTACTGAACAAAGAATTACAACCAGCCGAGGCATTCCACAAATGACCCCATCCCAATCCGCTATTATTTCCTCGCGCAATATTGGCGTGCTGAAAAATCTTTTGCCGTATTTGCAGAAAAATTCGCGGCTGATTATTGCCGCTATTTTCGCGATCTTGATTGCATCCGGTGCGGTGCTGGCGTTTGGCCAGGGGTTACGCGGCATTATCGATCACGGATTGAACAGCGAAGAAACTGCGTCACTGGATCACGCGTTTGAAATCATGCTGGCCATCATCGCGGTTTTGTCCGGCGCCAGCATGGTGCGGATGTATACCGTATCGGCCATTGGCGAGCGCGTGGTGGCCGATTTGCGCAAAGATTTATACGCACATTTGTTGACCCTGCCGCCAAGTTTTTTTGAAATTACCAAAGTCGGCGAAATTCTATCGCGCCTGACCGCCGATACGACCCAAGTGCAAAGCGTGGTATCGACGTCGTTCCCCATCGCCCTGCGCAATTCGGTATTGTTGATTGGCGCGGCGTTTATGTTGTTTTTAACCAGCGCGAAATTGGCGGGAATCGTATCGTTTGTTGTGCCGATGGTGATCGGGCCGTTGATTTTGGTTGGACGCAAAGTGCGCGTTTTATCGCGTACCGCGCAAGACCGCATCGCCGATATTTCATCTTATGGCGATGAGACATTGAATTTAATCAAAACCGTGCAAGCCTATACGCATGAATCTATTGACCTAAGCCAATTTCAAAACCGGGCCGATGCCGCGCTGCATTCCGCCCTCGCCCGGATTTCGGTGCGCGCGGTGTTATCGGCGCTTATCATTGGCCTGGTGTTTTCCGCGATCGCCATTGTGTTATGGATCGGCGGGTATGATGTGCTGAGTGGCACCATAACCGGCGGACAATTGGCGTCGTTTGTATTTTATTCCATTTTGGTTGCTGGATCGGTGGCGGCATTATCCGAAGTGGTCAGCGATTTGCAACGCGCCGCGGGATCGTTGGAACGCATTATCGAATTGCTGCACACACCATCATCCTTGAAAATTTCCGAAAGCCCCCTGCCCCTGCCAAAGACAATTGATAAATCCACGCCGATTCTGGAATTTAACGATGTCGATTTCCATTACCCGTCGCGCAATCAGCCGGCGTTGCAACAATTTAATTTACAAGCCATGGATGGTGAATCCGTCGGCGTTGTCGGATCGTCCGGCGCGGGTAAAACCACTATATTCCAATTGGCGTTGCGGTTTTACGATCCGCAAAAAGGCAGTGTGAAATTTTGCGGCGTGAATGTGCGCGATGTGAATCCAACCGATTTGCGCAGCCGCATCGCCTATGTCGGACAAGAACCTGCTATTTTCTCCGCCTCACTACTCGATAATATTCGCTATGGCAAAGTCGATGCGACCGAAGACCAAGTGCGTATTGTTTGCAAACTGGCCAAAGTCGATGAATTTTTCCATCATCTGCCGGATGGCATCCATACATTCCTTGGTGAAAAAGGCGCTCGTTTGTCTGGCGGACAAAAACAACGCATCGCGATTGCCCGTGCCATGTTGCGCAATCCGGATTTATTGTTGCTGGACGAAGCGACATCGCAATTGGACAGCGAGAATGAAAAACTGGTGCAAGCCGCGTTGGAAAAACTGGCGCAGGGGCGCACCACCATCACCATCGCCCACCGTTTGTCGACATTGCGCAATGCCAGCCGGATTATCGTGCTGGATGCGGGGCAAATCGTTGGCCAAGGGCGGCATGATGAGTTGATCCAATCGAATCCAACCTATCAAAACCTCGCCCAACTGCAGATCGCGGCTTAAAATCAAAATTAAAAGTGGTGTTTATTAAGGAAATAGCGCTTGACGGTGAACATATATTTTGTCAGTTTGTTGTTTGAATTTTTTTTGGAGGAATGAGAAATGGCAGCATTTGCTTTTATTGAATCGGATCAAACCAGGCGGATTAAACCTTCGGCGACATTAGCGGTTAATAATCTAGCATTAGAGTTAAAAGCAAAATTCAGCGATGTGATCGGTTTTGCGGTAGGTGAGCCGGACAAAGCCACACCAGGATTTGTTGGCGATGGAATGGCAACCTTTGCGCGGCAAGGGCAAAACAAATATTCTAAACCTAATGATCCTAAGTTAGTTGCCCCAATTATTGAGAAATTCAGAGAGGATAATGGCCTTGTTTTCAATGAACAAGAAATCACCACAGGTGTTTGTGGTAAAGAATTGGTATTCTGGGGCATTGGTACTGCCATTAATCCCGGCGATGACGTTGTTATTCCTGCTCCCTATTGGGTATCCTATCCCGAGATTGTCAATTATTTTGGCGGAACACCACGAATAGTTGTTCCTTCCCGCACCGATTTGAAAATCACGCCGGAAGAATTACGCGCGGCGCTTACTCCCAAAACCAGACTATTTATTATTAATCAACCGTCTAATCCTGCTGGTGTTGTATATTCTAAACAGGAATTGCTGGCATTAGCAGAAGTTTTGCGCGAAGCATCCAAAACCAACCCAAATCTGGTCATCATCACAGATGATATTTACGAAAAATTGGTATACGGGGTCGAGTTTTTCACCTTGCCGCAACTGGCTCCAGATTTGAAAGAGCGCTGCCTTGTCATAAACGGAATTAGCAAATCTCATTCTTTCACTGGTGGACGATTTGGATTCTGCGGCGGTCCAGCAGCGTGGATTAAATCTATCAATAAAATGATCTCGCAATCCAGTACCCATGGACCAACCGTGGTTCATGCCGGCGCTATTGCCGCCCTAACGGGACCAGACGATTTTCTGGTGGAATGGTGTGCTGATTACGTGCGTCGCCGAGATTATGTTTTAGGCCGATTGGAGGTTATGGGAATTCCTTGCTCACGTCCGGATGGGGCTTTTTATGTGTTCCCAAATATTTCGCAAGTCTTAGGAAAATCATCGGATGGCGTACAGATAAATACCGATGAAGATTTTGTAATGACATTTTTGCGCCAAAAACACGTTGCATGCGTTCATGGCAGTGCCTTTGGCATGCCGGGATACATGCGCATTTCCTATGCGACGTCGGATGAAAATTTAGAAGCTGGACTAGATCGCATGGCGGAGTTTATCCGCAATTTGCGTCAACGCGCCGCGTAATTAGCGTTTAATAACGATATCGACGCGATCCTTGGCGCCGGATTCCGGTGCGCCCATCGGCTTTACGCCCAATTGCGATCCTGGAACGCCCATGCCGATCAACGCATCACGTACTTGTAAAATACGGGTTAATGCGGTGCGGCGCGCCTCGCCCGGGTTATTTTTCGGCGGGGTGGCATAACCTTGCAATTCCGCGGCGGCTTTCGATGATTTTAATTGGCCACCGGCTTGTTTCACTTGGCCCATGGCGCGGGAATCGAGATCCGTTTCGTCCCTGTCAAATCCAACCGATCCGATTACGGTGCCGCCAACCGAATTCGGGCGGGTAACCGTGACATTGG
>SHNJ01000009.1 GCA_004295055.1 Alphaproteobacteria bacterium
ATGATCCGGGTATTGTCGAACCGTTTAAAGCGGCTGCCGAAAAAGGCGATATTGATTTATGGCCGTTATGGGAAGCGATTCAATGCCCTGCATTAATTGTCCGGGGCAAAAATTCCGATGTACTGCCACCCGATATTTTGGCCAAAATGTTGCAAAAAGGCGCGTTTGTCGAGTTTGTTGAAATAGAAAACACCGGCCATGCCCCGTCCCTGATGGACGATGGGCAGATTGCCATGATAAAAAATTGGTTACAAAAATAAGGACTAACCATGGATTTCCAATTATCTTCCGATCAACGCGCGTTGCAAGACATGGCGCAAAAATTTTCCCGCGAAAAACTGGCGCCAAAGGCGGGCGAGTGGGATGAAAAAGAACATTTTCCGTTGGACGTGCTGGCCCAATCCGCAAGTTTAGGATTCGCCGGAACATATGTGCCGGAAAATTACGGCGGATCGGGATTGTCGCGTTTGGATGCGGCGATTATTTTCGAATCCTTGTCGCATGGGTGCATTTCCACCGCCGCGTATCTAAGCGTGCATAATATGGTTGCCTGGATTCTGGCCGAATATGGATCGGAAGATCATAAAAAACATTTCCTGCCGCGCATGACGAGCATGCAAGCCTTGGGCAGTTATTGTTTAACCGAACCGGGCGCGGGGTCGGATGCCGCGTCGTTGAAAACCAAAGCGGTGAAAGATGGCGGCGATTATGTTATCACAGGCAATAAAACGTTTATTACGGCTGGCGGTACAAGCGAAATTTATGTGGTGATGGCCCGTACCGGCGAAGAAGGGCCAAACGGCATTTCCGCGATTGTGCTGGAAAAAGGCATGAAGGGATTGTCGTTCGGCAAGCCGGAGCAAAAAATGGGATGGCGCAGCCAACCGACCAATTCCATGACGATGGAATCGGTGCGCGTGCCCCAGCGCAATTTATTAGGCAAAGAAGGCGATGGCTTTAAAATTGCTATGAAAGCACTGGATGGCGGGCGGATCAATATTGCCGCTTGTTCCTTGGGCGGGGCGAAAGCGGCGATGGATATGGCCATGGGTTATGCCGAAAGCCGCAAACAATTTGGCCGCAAAATCATGGATTTTCAAGCCAATCAATTTAAGTTCGCGAATATGGCGATTGCCCTGGATGCCGCGCGTTTGATGACATATCGCGCCGCGCAAAGTTTCGATTCCAAAAATCCGGATTTGACATTGCATGCGGCAATGGCGAAAAAATTTGCATCGGAAGCCGCGTTCAATATCGCCGACGAGGCGCTGCAACTGCATGGCGGATACGGGTACATCCGCGAATATCAGGTAGAGCGCATTTTGCGCGATCTGCGCGTGCACCGGATTTTGGAAGGCACGAACGAGATTATGCAATTGATTATCGCGCGTAAAGTGCTGGAAACCTATGCCGCATAGCAAGCCCGTTATTATTCAGCATAATTCACCCATCGGGCATATCGTATTGAATCGGCCGACGGCGCTAAACTCGCTGAATTTGGAAATGATTCAATCCATTCATGAAGCGTTGGATGAATGGAGCCGAGACCCCAACATTGTGGCTGTTTTAATCGAAGGTGCCGGCACCAGGGCTTTTTGTTCCGGCGGCGATATTCGATTGATGCATACAAAACGCGGCGATTTTGCCTTTGGGTACGAAATATTTAGAAGCGAATACACGCTTAATCATAAGATTCACGAATATCCCAAACCTTATATCGCGATCATGAACGGCGTTACAATGGGTGGCGGAATAGGGATTTCGGTATATGGCAGCCATCGTATCGTGGTCGATTCCACTAAATTCGCCATGCCGGAATGCGCAATTGGATTATTTCCCGATATCGGCGCATCCTGGTTTTTACAAAAAGCGCCAGGAAAAATTGGAATTTATCATGGGCTTATAGGCACGCCGATGAATGCTGCCGACGCGCTATACAGCGGCATGGCCACGCATTACTTGACGGCGGAAGAACTGCACCATTTCAAGCATAAATTATTTTCGATTCGCGAAGCCAAGGATGTTGATGTGTTGTTGTCTGGTTCCGGCAGGCCGCCGATGGAATCCGGGTTGGAAAAAATGCGTCAACAAATCGACGATCACTTTTCCTATGATAGCGTTGAAAAAATCTATCGTCATCTGGGCCGCAGCGAATGGGGCAAAGAAATAAAGGCCGTCATGGATAGAAATTCGCCGACCAGCATGGCTTTAACCTTGGAAGCTTTCCGGCGCGCCGCTGGAAAAAGCTTGCGCGAAGTTTTAAAGACGGATTTATTATTAAGCCAGCAATGCTTGCGCCGCGACGAATTTTACGAAGGCGTGCGGGCGGCGGTGATTGATAAAGACCGCAATCCGAAATGGCAGCCAGCTTCGATTACCGAGGTTTCGGAAAAAGAAGTCGCCGAGTTTTTTAAGCCTATTCCAGGCATCGATTTGGATGTATTCGATCCCCAATAGCCATTACAAAAATGGCCTTGATTTTTCCTAAAAAAGCGATTATTATACAATTATTATAAAATTTATTAATAGTATGTAATTTTTGTTACATCTGTTAACGTTTTTTTTACCAATTTACGATAAAAAGAGATACGCTATATACTTAATTAGATACAAAACTGAAAAACAACAAAGTTATAGTAGGGGGATGAGATAGGATGTCGACGATTATGATTAGGGATCACGAGCATACATCGAGTGCCACCGGCGGCAATATGGGCGGGTTGAACAAATTGAACGTAACCTCGCCATTCCGACTGCCTGCCTTAAAAACCCTCAGCAAAGAACAATTAGACGAAAAATTAGATCCTTTATTGGAAGCCACTACCGAAGAATTATTGATGCTGCGCGAAAAAACTTATGCGGTTTTGGACCGCATGGATGAATTGGAATCATCGGGCCAAAAAATTCCGGTGGTTGAATTCGAAGAAATATTACGCGGCGCGGCCGTAATCGAACAGTTTCTAGCCGAGCGGATGCAAGGCGTCATGCGCGCTAAAGGCGGAAAAATCATTAACAAAGCAGAGGTGATCTAATGAACAGAAGTCGCTTTATGAAAGAAGGTAAAGTAGATCCTTCGGCCGTGTTTGGAAATGAAGGTGTCTATGGCATGCACGAAGCTGTAACATCTAGAAAAGTTCGTGAACCTTTAATGGGTATGGGCGCCAGCGCCAATCCTGTATTGGCTGCTGCGATGATGCGCGATATGGGACCTCGCGGCCGTTAGAATATGAACTAAGTATTTCATACGGTCATGCTGTCTTTGGCGGCATGGCCGTTTTTAATTTTCAGATTATGTAATATTTCATGACCCGCTTAATCTTGATGCTATTGCTGATGATTTTTGCCGCCAATAACGCGATGGCGGGTACGTCCGTCTATGCCAAGAAAAAACAAGTGCCTTTGAACGATGAATCGTCGGGCGTTACCGAAGACGGCACCATGCAAACGGCTATAGGATCTGTGGTTAAATCCTTATCCCAGGAACAAATAGCGGCTTTCGCGGCCTGCTTGGAAAAATACGTCGATCCCGAAACCGCCAGCAATGTGGCCAGTCAAACGGTTGGTTCCGGCGCTATTCAGGTTCAAGAGGGCAGCTATCAAAATGCACAAGCCTTTATGGCAACCCCACTGGGTCAACAAGCCATTAGCAATTGTCACACCCATATTGAAAGTTTGTTGCCGCAAGTACAGCAACAATTTCAACAAGATTTATCGGAAAAAGATCAGAATACCGTCCCGTCCAGCCCTTAAAACTGTTATAATATTATAATCAATTTATATCGTCAGTATAGTTTCTATACGAAAAGGTCTGTATATGCGTATTTTTATCGTTTTAGCCTGTTTGATTGTTTTTGGCTCTGCCGCGCAGGCGGAGAATTTCGATCCATTCCGTCCGAATCAGTCCAATCAAAATAGCGCAAAAAAAAATCAGGATTACGATCCAAATATTGCGCAGCATGGCCGCCAGGATACGCCGGCGCAAAAATCTTCCAGCTTGATGAATATGAAATTATCGCAGTATGATCAGGAATTGTTCGACAATTGCCGCGCGGAAGCCCGTAAATATGGCACCGATATCATGCGGATTAACACGTCTTCGGCATTTCTAACCACAACGTATCGCAATCCGTCTTGTAACAAATTCGTGGTCGAAAAAATGTTAAACAGCATGGATGACGCGATGCGGGACGATCCCGAAGCCTTGGTTGAGTTTCAGCGCAGCAAGGAAGCGCAGCAAAAATATAATGAACTGAAAAAAGCCTATACTATTTTAAGCCGCGGCAATCCGGTGGCCTATAATAACAGTGGCTTTAAAATTAATAACGATTACCTGCCATCCGGCAATTATCGCCAAACGCCTTCAACCCGTGCTTTGTCGGCCCCGGATAGTTTTTCGGACGATCAATACAGCTATATCCCGGAATCCAAACCAGTGGTTCCACAAGAATGGTGGGCTAAGGATTATTATCAAGCCGATATGGCCAAAGTTCAGGCGCAAATTGCCAACCGTCAAGAACACCGTAACCGCGCTTTGTCTCCTGAAGGCCAAGGGTTAGGTCCCAATCCATTAAAGTCGATCATGATGGAAGCGGAGCAAAAAGAACAAGACCGGGTCAGCAGCCGTCATGGCGGCGCACGCTTGCCATCTTTCCAAAATCAAGATTCTTATCAGTAGTTGATTCCTTATGTCTAAAAACACAGCGATATTTATCGGCCTTCTGGCCGTATTGGCAATTTTGGCCGGACTGGCCAATCTTCCTTCCCGTGCGTCGGATTTGATTGAAATGTCTTTTGATCCGTCTTTTTCATTGACCGATCATAATGGCCAACCGGCAACCGAGAAAAATTTCAGCGATAAATACGTTTTGTATTATTTTGGTTTTACCAATTGCCCGGATATCTGTCCGGTCGATTTACAGAAATTAGCCGACGCATATGATCGTTTGCCGCAGGATAAAAAAGACAAGCTGCAAATTTTGTTCATCACCATTGACCCGGAACGGGATACGCCAAAAGCGATGAAACAATATCTATCTAATTTCAATAATAACTTTGTAGGATTAACGGGCAGTGCGGAGTCCATTAAATCGGTGGGGAAGGGATTTAAAATCTACGCCGAGAAGGCGGAAATGGATCACGGGGGCGGACATGAGCATCATGGACAAAAACCCGCCAACTATACTTTTAACCATACCGCCATGTTTTATATCGCCTTGCCGCAAAACAAATCGTTAGGCGTGCTGAAAAACGAGCTTGATCCGGCGGCATTGGCGCGGAATTTAACAGTTATTGTTCACTGATATATAAAAGATTCATTCCATTATTTCTCTCCCCACAAGGGGGCATTAATAGCATTTCCTTTTCTTCTTGCTATATTCTTAATGTTATATTATAACATAACATTATGAGCGAAATTATTGCCCTTTCTACCCATGCCGCGCCAGTTTCCAAGGATGTGTTAATCCTGGATCAGGTGCATATTCATATGGGTAAACGTTGCGTGCTGCATAATGTCGATTTGCGCCTTTCCAGGGGCAGCATGACGGCGATTATGGGGGCGAATGGGGCGGGTAAAACCAGTTTATTAAAATCCTTGGTGGGTATTGTGCCAGTCACATCCGGCAGTATCGACGTGGATCGTAACGATCAGACCATTGGCTATTTGCCGCAAATCACCGATTTCGACCGCGATTTTCCAGTGCGGGTGCGCGACTTAATCGCAATGGGATTGATCGGCAAAGGTCTGTCCCGCGCAGAACAAAAATCAGTTATTGCCGATATTCTGGAACAAGTGAATTTGTCCGGCTATGCGGCCAGCTTTGTCCAAGATTTGTCCGCCGGGCAATTGAAACGCGCGCTGATGGGCCGCATGATCGCCCAGGATGCGGATATTTGGTGTTTGGATGAACCTTTTGCGGAATTGGACCGGGCCAGTTGCGATTTGATGATGGCCATTCTGCGCCGCATGCAAAGTGCCGGTAAAACCATATTGGTGGTCATTCATGACGATCAATTGCTGCGCCAAGGATTCGATTTTATTCTATCGCTGCAAAACCAAACAGCGACGCTTCATAAAAATCCCCATCTTCAGCCAGGTATAATTAAGCTACAGCAAGCCACATGCTAGCCGAACAGCATTTTTTTCCGCTATTTATCGATCCGTTTCTGCATTATGGATTTATGCAAACCGCTTTGCTGGCGACCATCTTATTGTGTCTTTCCACTATTCCTATCGGCGCTTTTGTGGTGTTGCGCCGGCTTAGTTTGATCGGCGATACTTTGTCGCATGCCGTTCTGCCGGGTGTTGCGATTGCTTATGTTTTATTCGGCATGTCGATTGTTGCCCTAATCGCGGGGGCGGTATTCACCGGATTGCTGGTGGCGATATTCGCCGGTTTCGTAACACGCACCACCCGATTGAAGGAAGATTCCAGTTTTGCTTCTTTCTATCTGATTTCCTTGTCCTTGGGTGTTTGCCTGATCAGCGCCTTTGGCAGCAGCAACGATTTATTGCATTTTTTATTCGGGGATTTATTGGCGGTGCCAAACAATTATTTGTATTGGCTGTTCGGCCTGTTGGTTTGTTCCGGCATAATTATGATTTCGCATTTCCGCTATTTCGTCGCCGAATCTTTTGACCCCAGTTTTATGCGTATCAATAAATTGAAAGGCAATTGGTATTATTTTCTGTTTCTGGCCTTGTTCGTTATTAATATCGTATTTTCTTATTTCATTTTGGGTACATTATTATCCATGGGGCTGTTCATCTTGCCGGTAATCGCGGCGCGTTTATGGGTTCGGGATATCATTCATTTAATCGCCCTGGCCACTATATTCGGTATCGTATTTTCCTATATGGGCCTTGTCGTATCCTATCACTTTAATCTGCCGGCAGGGGCAAGCATCGTATTATGCCTTGGTTTGAATTATGCCATTTCCTTATTATTTCATTGGGTAAATTCTTCTCGTTTTAAATTGTCCATCCCTTCTTAACGGAGAATCACATGCGTAAAATATGGATTGCTTTAATAGCTGTTTTGCTGTCGGCCTATGTTCAGCCATCTATGGCCCAGGATGCAGCCGCGCCGCGCAAGCTGCGCATACTGACCACGTTCAGCGTTTTATACGATATTACCCATAATATTGTCGGGGACAGCGCGGATATATACAACATCGTTCCATTCGGCGTTGATGCGCATGAATATCAATTGACGGCACAGGACATGCGGAAATTTGCCATAGCGGATGTGGTTATCGTCAATGGCGCCGGATTCGAGCCATGGCTGGATCGCGTTATTGAAGCGTCGCAGTTTAAAGGTTCGGTCATCGTTGCCTCCAAAAGCGCGGATCTGATTACCTTGACCAAGGAACAAAAACGGATGAGAGAGGAACATTTGGCCGAACATCCAGAAGATAAGGCTGAGGCAAGCAATAATTTGGATCCGCATGCCTGGCAAAATATTTCTAACGCCCGTTTTTATGCGTCTAAAATAGCGAATGACCTTAGCAAAATAGACCCGGCGCATGGCAAGGTATACAAGGAAAATTATAATAGCTATCGTCAGCAATTGATCGATCTGGAAAACTGGGCCAAGAATCAATTTTCCGGAATTCAGGAATCCAAGCGCAAAATGGTATTGACGCACGATTCGATGCAATATTTTGCGCGCAGCTATAAGATTGAATGTTTCAGCGCTTCTGGCTTTAGCACCGAGCATGCGCCTTCGGCTGCGAATATTGCCGCCCTGATTGATTTGATCAAACGCGAAAATATAAAGGCCATTTTTATCGAAAACATGGTCAATCCCGGGATCGTTCAGAAAATCGCCGCGGAAACAGGGCTGACCGTTGGCGGAACGCTATATACCGATGCGCTTAACCCAACCAAAGGCAAGGCCGATACCTATATCGATATGTACCGTTCCAACGTAACGACTATTATCGAAGCCATGAAGCAGGGCGGGGCGTAGATTAATTTACTTTATTTCCTTCCCCTTGTGGGGAAGGATAGAAAATCTAAGCGCCGCTTGGCGCTTAGATTTTATTGGATGGGGGTAATCCCTAATCACTGATATATGAACCCCCACCCCAGCCCTCCCCACAAGGGGGAGGGGGATTCTCGAAACAATGGACAGCGTAACCTTTGATTGCACCAGTCCACCTACGCTTTTTAAGCTTTGGTAGACATCTTTCCCGTAAATTTGTATTGTACCGCCGGATGGATGGGTGGCTGAGCGGTTGAAAGCACCGGTCTTGAAAACCGGCAGAGGCGCAAGCCTCTCGCGAGTTCGAATCTCGCCCCATCCGCCACCCTACGCCGTTAAAATAAATATAAGTTGTGGGGTGTCCTCCGAAGCTCGGAACGAGCGTAGGGGGACTGGTGCAATCAAAGGCTTCGGGTGGCACGCCATCACATTCCCTGCAATTGCGCGCGGCTGACGCTTTCGCCGTCTTTCGGATGAAGATGCCGGAATACCAAGGCCGATACCATCGTCAAACATCCCATCGATAAAAACGCATAATGCAGCGCGTGAATCACCGCGTCATGATTGGTTTGGGAAAGGCCATGCAAAAACCATCCGGCAACCAACGATCCCGTTGCCAGGCCAAAGCTGAGCGATAATTGTTGCAAGGAGCTGGCGATGGTGCTGGCCATGCTGGAATCCTTGGTATGGATATCGGCATAAGCCATCGAATTCATGCTGGAAAATTGCAGTGAATTGAAAAATCCCTGACACAGGCTTAGGAATAATATTCCCAAAATCGGCGTGGTGCTGTCGACCAAGGAAAACATGCACATATTCAAACCGATCAATATAGTATTGACCGCTAAAACTTTGCGATATCCAAACTGCCGCAATACGCGAACTGAAAATACCTTCATGCCCATGGCGGCAAAGGCGGCCGGCATCATTAAAAGTCCGGATTGCCAGGCCGGTAAGCCAAGACCCAATTGGTATAATAATGGCAATAAAAACGGCATGCCGCCGACGCCCAGCCGCGTAATGAAACCGCCAATAATAGCGATGCGGAAAGTGCGCACTTTGAATAAAGACAGCCGCAAAATCGGAAATTTAATGTTCTGTGCGTGCCAGCCATAAGCTGCGAGCAATCCAACAGCGATCACGAACAGAAAAGTCAGCGTGTCGTATTCAATGTAATGCTCGCCGAAAATTTCCAGCAGCCAGGATAACAATGCCGTGCCTGCGCCAAATAATATAAACCCAACGAAATCGAATGGCGGTTTGTGATCGCCAAAATAATTCGGCATATAACGATAGGTCAGGATTTGCGCGATAATGCCGATCGGCACGTTGACAAAGAAAATATCCCGCCAGGACAGCCAATGCACGATCAATCCGCCAACAGTTGGCCCCAGCAATGGGCCGATCAGGGCAGGGATGATGACGAAGTTCATGGCGGTCAATAATTCCGCTTTTGGAAAGGTGCGAATGATAGTCAGCCTGCCGACAGGCATCATCATCGCCGCGCCAACACCCTGGGCAATGCGCGCGGCGACCAGCATCGGCACATTGACGGCAAGCCCGCACAGCATCGAGGAAATTGTAAATATCGCAATGGCGATGGAGAAAATTCGGCGGGTGCCGAAGCGGTCTGCCATCCAACCGCTGAGCGGAATGCATACCGCGAAACTAAGGATGTAACTGGCGACCACGCCTTTCAAACTTAATGGCGTAACATTTAAACTTGCGGCCATGGCTGGAACGGCGGTGTTGACGATAGTGGAATCCAACTGTTCCATAAAAAGGGCGGCGGCGATGACCCAGGGCAGATATCGTTTTACAATTGCGGATTCCATGCGATTTAAATAGGGCTTTTTGTGGGCTAGAACAGGGCCAATTCAGCATTATAACAGTGGATAAACCCGATGCTATATTCTTGTGTTCGTTTCAATTCAAATTATAATGCATGTGTCTTTAAACAGAGGGAATTCTTATGAAAAAAATTGCGGCGCTTTTAATTCTGTCCTTCTGGATGCTATTGCCTTCGGTATGTCACGCCGATGACAGCGATTTTCAGGTTTGGTTAAGCAATTTCCGCACGCAAGCGTTTAAACAGGGTGTCAGCGCGGAAACCATCAATAAGCATTTCAATTCCATTCAATATCTGCCGGATGTCATTGCCAAGGACCGCAATCAGCCGGAATTCAAATTGACCTTCGCCGAATACAAAAAACGCATTATCAGCCCGGAACGGTTGCAAGCCGGCCGCGCGGCATTGAAACAAAACGAACAATATCTGAACTGGGTTCAGGAAAAATCCGGCGTATCGAAATCCGTCGTGGTGGCGCTATGGGGTATAGAAACACGATTCGGCAATGTGAAGGGCGGTTATAATATTCTCAGCGCCCTGGCGACACTATCGTATGATGGGCGGCGCAGCGCCTATTTTTCCAAGGAGTTTATGACGGCGCTTCAGTTAATCGATAAATACCCTTATTTAGACCGTCCGATGCTCAGTTCTTGGGCCGGCGCCGTGGGGCAATGCCAGTTCATGCCCACCAGCTATTGGAATTTTGCCATCGACGGCAATAATAACGGCCGGGTCGATTTGTGGGAAGAACGCGAAGACGTATTGGCTTCCGCGGCCAATTATCTGATGAAATCGGGTTGGAAAGCCGGACAGCCTTGGGGCGTTGCGGCAAAGGGGGCGGAACACATCGATCCCAGCCAGACTGGACTGGAAGTGCAAAAACCAATCGCCGAATGGCTGCACTTGGGTGTGAAACCCGGAAAGATTGTTGGGATGAATATTACCGACCCGGCGTCGTTGATTATGCCGGATGGTCCCAAAGGCCCGGCCTTTTTGGTATTCAACAATTACCGAACGATCATGAGCTGGAACCGGTCGCATAATTTTGCGCTGACGGTTGGATCGTTGGCGGATCAGATCGCGGTACCCGGCAAATCAAAACAGAAATCAACTCCCTCCAACCATAAAAAACCATCCGTAAACCCATCAACGAATTCGGCTGATTATTTATAATGCGCCTTAAAACGCTTGTACTAATACATTCATTTCTATTTCTAACTGCTTGTGCGGAAACGCAATTTGTTACGCACATGGGAAAATTGTGGGGCGGCGAGCCTGCTCCGCAGAATCAAGTAAACCCCAATATTCCTTACAAGGTTGGCAAGCCCTATCAGATCGATGGGCGTTGGTACTATCCGCAGGAAAACTGGGGCTATATGGAAGAAGGTCTGGCTTCGTGGTATGGCGATGAATTTCAGGGCCGCAGCACAGCCAACGGCGAAACTTTCGATAAATATGCTTTGACGGCGGCGCACCGGACTTTGCCGATGCCCAGCCTGGTGCGGGTGACGAACCTTGATAATAACCGCAGCGCGATTTTGCGGGTCAATGACCGCGGTCCGTTTAAAAAAGACCGTATTATCGACGTTTCACACGAAGCGGCCCGGGTGCTTGGATTTGATTTGCAAGGCACTGCGCGGGTGCGCGTGGAATTGTTGAGCGAGGAAAGCAAGCGTTTGGCGATGGCTCATGGCGCGCAATTCCCGGACAGCAATTATGTCTCCAGCCCTTATAACAATACCATCAATCAAGTGGCTATGGACCGGCCTCCATCCGAAAGCAGCGTGACCGGCAGCGGCATGCCGTTTGGGTCTGGGGGATCGTTTGGCAATGGTCCTATTGAAACTATGGATTTAGATCCGCCAAATATGCCCTTGATGGCCAGGGGCGGCGGCGATGGATTTGCCCCGCCACCGGCGCCGCCAGACGATTTTGCGATGCAGCCGATTATTGCCCCGGCAGGCGCGACGGAAATGGCCCCTGCGGCACGGCCGCCAGCGGGCGCTATGCCGGCCATGCCGCCAATACAACAACAGTCTCAGAACCTGAGCAATAGCGTTTATTTACAGGTTGGTGCCTTTGCCGACCGGCAAAATGTGGAAAGACTGGCCAGCCGGTTGAAAAATCTTGCCGAAGTCGAGGTAACCCCGTTAGAAAGAGGGGGCAGAACATTATACCGTGTTCGCCTTGGTCCGCTTGATAATATTCAACAAGCGGAAACGCTGCAAACTAAGGTCGGCGAATACGGTATAAGAGATGCAAAAATAATCATACCGTAATTCGACCACACTAAAACGATAAGGGACTTTAATGAAGATTCGCTGCCTTTTTGCGCTGCTGGGCGCATTGTTGATTGCCACTAGTTCGTTTGCCGCGACAATTGAAACGCCGGCGCGGGAAGCCATTATATTGGACGCGCAAACCGGTACGGAATTATTGTCCAAAAATGCGGATGAAAAAATGCCGCCGTCATCGATGAGCAAATTGATGACCGCCTATGTGGTGTTCGAACAATTGAAAAGCGGCCGTTTTAAATTGGAAGATACGTTCCATATTTCGGAAAAATCCTGGGCTACTCAAGGATCGAAAATGTTCGTCGACATCAACAGCGATGTCAAAATCGAAGACTTGCTGCGCGGCATGATTATTCAATCCGGTAACGACGCTTGCGTGGCGTTGGCCGAAGGCGTGTCGGGCAGCGAGGAATCGTTTGCGATTGTGATGAATGAAACGGCAAAAAAACTGGGATTGACCAACAGTTATTTTGTCAATTCGAACGGCTGGCCGAATCCAAACCATTATATGACCGCGCGGGATTTATTGATTCTGGCGCAGCATTTGATCAAGGATTTTCCGGAATATATGCATTATTACAAAGAATTGGATTTCACTTATCACAAAATCAAGCAAGGCAACCGTAACCCATTGCTGTACGGTTTTCCCGGCGCGGATGGTCTGAAAACCGGACATACCGAAGATGCGGGATATGGTCTTGTCGGTACCGCGATTCGCGATGGCCGCCGCGTGATTATGGTGGTCAATGGTTTGAAATCGATGCAAGAACGCGCCGATGAATCGAAACGATTGATGGAATGGGCCTTTCGTGAATTCCGCAATTACCCAATCGTGAAACCGGGACAAGTGGTTGGTGAAATTCCGGTCTGGATGGGTGAAAAAGACAAAGTCAGCCTGACGGCCAAAGACGATATTTTCCTGACTGTGGCCAATGCCGATCGTGGGAATGTGACGATAAAACTGAAATATAACCAGCCTGTGACCGCGCCGGTTATGGCGGATCAGCCTATTGCGGCCTTATCGGTGCAAATCGGGGCTGGAGCGGCCAAAGATTATCCGCTTTATGCTTCGGAAAATGTTGCTAAACTAGGGCTTATCAGCCGGATTACAAAGGGTATCGGCTATATACTGACAGGCCATTAATTTATGAATCAGGCGCACGCCAAAATCGGACGGTTTATCACGCTGGAGGGTGGGGAAGGCGTTGGCAAATCCACCCAGGCTAGAAAATTGGCCGCTTCGTTAGAGGCTTTGGGCCTAACTGTTATTATTACCCGCGAGCCTGGTGGCGTGCCGGAGGCCGAAGAAATCCGCGAGATTTTATTATCCGGCAAAGAGGATAAATGGGATCCGATTAGCGAAGCGTTGCTGCTGAATGCGGCGCGGCGTCAGCATGTTGAAAAATTGATTAAACCGGCACTGGCCAAAGGCACTTGGGTGATTTCCGACCGGTTTATGGATTCCACCATGGCGTATCAAGGTTATGTTAAAAGCCTGGGCCGCGAAACCGTGCAATCGATTCAAAACGCCACGCTGGGCGATTTTAAGCCGGATTTGACATTGATCATCGATTTACCGTCCGACACCACATTGAAACGCGTCGATAAACGTAAGGGCAAAAAAGATCGTATCGAGGCCGCCTACAATAAAATTCACCGCATTCTGCGTGGAGCATTTTTAGATATTGCTGGCGCGGAATCGGATCGTTGCATCGTGATTGACGGCACGGGCGGTTTGGACGATGTATCAACCCGCATTCTCAATGCGGTGGTAACCAGATTCCATTTGCATGAATTGCAACGAAAAGCGGGATAGGCCATGCGCAATATTATCGGCCATGAAACCGCGCAACAACAATTTTGGGATTCCTGCAAATCCGGCAAGATGGCGCAAAGCTGGATTTTTTTAGGCCCAAAAGGTATCGGTAAGTCCACCTTTGCAAAACATGCCGTGCGCGAATTATTGGCCGGCACGATCAGCGCCAAGGCGGTTGAAATCGCCGCATCCAAGCCAACCATGCTGTTTGCCGAAGAAGCCGCGCCAGCCCCCATTACGCCGGACTCGATTCATCATCCAGACCATCCGATTTACCGTAAAGTCGAATTGGGCACGCACCCGGATTTGCTGATCATCGATACCAAAGTCAAAGAAGGCGAAAAGAAAAAAAATGAATTGGGCGTCGATGCGATTCGCGAAGTTCCAAATTTCCTGCGCCTGGCCGCCGCGGAAGGCAGTTGGCGCATTGTCGTTATCGATGACGCGGAGATGATGAATAAAAACGCAGCCAATGCGTTATTGAAAATCCTGGAAGAACCGCCGCCAAAATCCCTGATTATCCTGATTGCTTCCACATTGGGTTATTTTCCGCCAACCATCCGTTCGCGTTGCCGCGTGCTGAAATTCACCGCATTGCCAGACGATGCGTTGCGCGGTTATATGCGCGAAAATTTTCCGGCGGTACATCGTCCGGAAGACCAGAGTTTTTATATTCAATTCGCCGCCGGCAGTTTGGGTAATTTGAAATTACTGATAGAGGCGGAAGCATTATCGTTGTATGCCGAAATCAAACGCATGTTGGAATATATGCAGGCCCGTAAAACCGAATGGCCGCGTGTGCACATGCTGGCGGAAAAATGCGATGCCAATCCCGAAGTGGCGCAAATGATTTTCAATCGCTTATGTGAAACCGCGATCCGCCCAGTTAGTATGACACAGCCCGATAGCGCGCGGGAAATCATGCTGCGGTTGAAAACGCCTTCGGGGTGGCTGGATTATTACGATCAAATGCAAGATCTTGTTGGAAAGCAGCAATTCCTGTATCTTGACGGCAAGCAAACCTGGCTGAATGTTATGGCCAAAATGGCCGCTTAGATGCCGGGAAAAAGGGACGAGGAATTATGACCCAAAAGAATTTTTATATCACAACGCCTATCTATTACGTCAACGACGCGCCGCATATCGGCCATGCTTATACCACGCTGGCTTGCGATGTCCTGTCGCGCTTTAAACGGCTGGACGGGTACAATGTACGGTTTTTAACCGGCACCGACGAACATGGACAAAAGGTGGAAAAGGCGGCGGAAAAGGCCGGCATGGCACCACAAGCCTTTACCGATAAAGTATCGCAAAATTTCCGCGATCTTTGCCGCACCATGAATTATTCCGAAGACGATTTTATTCGCACCACCGAACCGCGCCATTTGAAATGCGCGCAAGCATTCTGG